>CALBJW010000156.1 GCA_937893145.1 uncultured Prevotellaceae bacterium
GAAAACCTTATATCCAAGCGCTTTAACTTTACGCACATATTCCATTGCTTCATACATAAGATGTTCCTTAAATATGACACGAATACCATCAATAAGTACAGAAGCACCCTTGCAACCTGTGTAGCGGAATGCGATACGGATATTGTTGCCTTCAAACTCCTTGAGAGGAATCTGAACATGACGCCACCTCATCTGGATAAGCTTTGCTACGTCTTCTGGGTTATCCATGTTGTATGTAGCAATTTCCTTGTCAACCTCAGTTGAAAGTTTATATACAGATGTGTACTTTGATGCGTCATAGCTTGCAGAACGAGTGCTTGTTGTTACAAGTACCTCAACATCGTATGCAATACGACTTGTGTCGAACACAGAATCAGTTCCTTCTATGAAGTAGTGAGTATGCCATGCTGAATAGTTGATGTCGAAAGAAAGGATGTTAGTACCATTGATAGAGTTCACAGTAGGAGAAACGAGCCATTCATCCTGCTGTGGAGCCTTTGCAATGAGGTTCTTGCCATCAGATGTATAAACATCATCACCGAACATACATACAACAAACTGATAACCATCAGTTGCATAAGGTGCATAATATCCATCACCTTCATATACAGTCCATGTTGGACAACCACCATCAGATATATAAGGAGCGAGGTTGTCAACATTCGACTTTACAGACCAGTTGTTCTTATCTGTTGGAATCCAAGGCATAGTTTCGCCATCCCATCCTTCGAAGCTCTCGAAGAAGAGAGTGTCGGCTGCAGTATATTTAGCCTTGGCTGGAGCTTTCATTGACATCTTACGCATTGCTGCGATATTCCTTTTTGCAGACTTAAGCATCTTTGCTGCAGAAGCCTTTGAAGGAAGACCATTAGCACTATATCTCTCTCCAATCTCCTGTATCTGCTTATCAGTCTGATTCAAGATATTGAAACGGCTAATATTGCGATTGTAGATGTTTGCCTTGAGGGCACTACCCTCTTGAACTGTTGGAAGCAACTGAGCATTTGCTGAGAGTGAAAGAGCAACTGCTGATGCAACCATGAATATCTTACGGATTGACATTATTATATATATAAATAAATTAATAAAATTCTATTATTTCTTTATGTACTTCTTTCCGCCCTTGATGTAGATAGCACCATTAGGAAGAGTATTAACATTCACCTTTGAACCGCTGAGGTTGAAAGCAGCTGCATTTGCTGAGTTGATCATAACATTATTGATAGCAGAATATGTGCCTACTCCACAGTGTACAGCAAATGAGATTGTCATTGCACCGTTTGAAACTTCCACGTTGAATGAACGCTCAAAATTGTCTGCTGGTTTGTTGCTTCCAAAAGTGAGATGCACATCGGCTGGAGTTTCACCAACTTTTGCTGTGCCTGTTGCTACGTATGGGGTACCTGTAAATGGTACACATTTTCCAAAAGCACAAACCTGAAGCACACCATCCTTTATTTCATCCCATACATTGATAGATAACTGCTGTTCTTCTGAAGTAACAATCTTGATATCTGGAATAATCTCATATATACCAAGAACCCCAGGAACAAGCCATTCAACTGGACATGTATCAAAGCCCAACTCTACTGTTTCACCATTTTTAACTTCATACTCACCCACTTTAACTGTAAATGTCTGAGCGAAAGACACTCCCGAGATAAGGAGCATTGCAAGAATTGATAAAATTTTCTTCATATTTGTTAATCTTAATTATTATCAGTATAAAAGTCATGCAGCAAAACCTCATCAGCCTGCAGCACTCCATTTTCATTATATACAAAAGCCACAACATTCAAGTTCTGAAGCTTCATGTTCTTGGCAAGAGTAAAGTGATACGAACTGTTGTGATAGACACCAGCCTGAAGACTTAATTCCTCACCATCAACACCGTTCACCGAAGCACGATAGACATGATTATGCTCATAATTTGCTATAAAAGACATGTCATGAAGCAACTGCGGAGCCTTGATTTCATTCTCTGTAATCCATAACTGATACTTTGCAGTCATGTCCTTATTCGAAATCATCGAAGAACCTATGATAAGCGTGCTATCATTCTCCATCAAAACCTTGAGAGAGAAAGTCACATCAGCTGTTTGTCCCATCTGCGAGATAACAGCGTCCTGCCACTGAGGCATATTGTCTATCACTCTGCCCTGACGGTTCACCACAATGCAAGGATATGCCTGAACACCCCATGCAGCTGCATACTTTTCACCATCAGGAGTCCGAAGACCATACTTCTCATCGTTCATCGACAATGAACCAGCATGAATGCTCACGGTTATCATGTTTTCACCAAAGAGCTTCTTCATGTTGTTGAGAACCTCATGCCCATCAGGACAGTTAAGACACAACTGCCCCGTGAACTCCTCAACGAGAACCTTTCGTCCCAACTCAGGAATCTCAGCACTTATGTAACGCTCATCCTCTGCTATCTTGTCGCATGCACTGAAGGCAGACATCAAGACAAGGGAGAACACTGCAATGGATAATTTCTTGTATATCTTCATTATTTGAAATGCGTGTAAGTTCAATTAGAATGTAAAGTTATAGCTTGCCTGCACACCAACATTTGCAGGTACCCAGCGGCACACACCTCCTGAACAGTTGTAACCTGCTCGAGTGCGTCCATAACCGAGCATAGCACGATGAGCACCATGAGTGAATGTCACACTTCCAAGATAGTAGTGCTGCTTCTCGCCGTACTGACCATTGACGTATGGTTTGCCGTACATGTCGCTAATAGTGAACATGAAATGAGGAAGAACAGAGAGTTCAAGGAGTCCATAAACCCAGTCACCACTCTCATGCTTTGTAGTAAGGTACTGGAACTCACCACGAAGTGTCATCTTTGGTGTGAACTGATACTTGCCTTCTGCTACGAAAGTATTCGTATTTATCATTCCTCCATGTCCTTCAACGATAGACTGATTATATCGCTGATTCATGTACATGAGGTTAAGCTTAAAGTTCTTTGAAATCTTCTTGTCAAACTGAAGATTGAAGTCCTGATAGTATGTCTCGTCACTCATTCCGAAGAATGAAGACTTGTAACCATTGGTTCCCAACACATATCCCAAGTACTTCTCGCCCATTTCAGCATCAAGCCCACGAATATGACTGAAGTTAGCCTTCAACTTTGTACCATACTTACCACCAAGTGGAGTCTTACGCTTGAAGTTGTATGCCACTTCCCCCTGAAATGCCCATTCGCCAGGAACGAGCGACTCACCTGTGTTGCTGATGTCGCAATATTGTGTTGCGTAAGGATATAAAGCAGGAAGTGCGTAAGTGTGCTGATAGGCAAATGCTGGCATATTATTCAAGAAACCTGCCGCACCATTGATTCCTCTATGTGAACGGAATGCCATATCTTCACTTCTCTTTGCTTGGAACAAGGCACTGAATCCCTTCTGCGAATAACTTGCAGAGAGCATAGCTGCCGAACCCTTATGGAATGTATAGCTATTGTCTGCAGATGGGTCCTCTGTCTTCATCGCATACTCTGCAAGAATGCTGAAGTTCTGCTTATGGAACTGAGTACGAACATCAAAAGCATTGACATTCTCAGGGAAGTTGATATACTTATTTGTACCAGGAACAAAGACATTATTGTACTTGCTTGGTTCTTTCTCTTCGTTCTTCAAAACCCAAGAACCACCAAGTGTCCAACTCATATTGTGCTCTTCCATACCCTTGATGAACTGGTGGAGGTCGAGTTCTGCATCAGCACCTGCAATACGGCTGTCCATGTCCCACGACCAGTAGGTACGCTGAACGCCAGCAAGAGCTGTGAGACGGAGTCCCTTTACAGCATTGACCTTTACTCTGGCACCTCGAAGCGAATTATCAACCCCAAGCGAACGCTCCTCGTATGTACGAAGGATGAAACCTGAGCCAAACTGCTCGTAGAAGTCGCCTACGGTGAGTTCTGCTCCCTTCAGTTTTCCCTTAACGTATATATGCGGAACACCCCAGCCTTTGAAGTCCGATTCAAAGCCTGGGAGTGGGTATTCTAAAAATTCGAGTCTTGCACCAGCATCCACATACTTAGAGTTGAGGTTCAAGTCCACGTATGTGTTGTTCAGCAAGAAGTTGTCTGTTGCTTCGGTTCCAATCTTCTCATCTTCCTGAGGAATAAGGAATTCAGTCTGCACACTACCGTGAAGCTGAACCTTCTTCCCATCGTTCTGTGCATATAGTCCGAGAGGCATCAGAATGCCGAAAGCACAAATAAGTTGTTTTAGCATTAATATTTAGTTTTTTACAAATTGTCGTTCGTAGTCAATTACTTCTTAATCACCTTTCCACTACGGATATACATTCCGTTCTTCATCTCCTTGACCTTGACACCGTCCAAACGATAGATATCGTCGCTGCAGTTCTTCATGTTGACAGTTTTGATACAGTCAACAACACCAGTTGCCTTGTACTCGATGTAGAGGTAGTGTGGCATACCGTCAGCAGAACTTGCATCCTTGAGTGCAACACGCACCTTTGTGTCTGGAGCAGCGTTTGGCATTTCTGGCAATTTGAAAGTGATTACAACACCTTCAATAGGGTCAACTTCCACGTTCCACTCGTCAACTTCTACAATCTTCTGCTCAAGGTCCAGTGTTCCGTCTTCATTTTCACCAAGGCTAACGAAATATCTAACCTCAATGCCCTTGAACTTGATATCAGCATTACTCAACCAGAGGCTGATTGTTTCGAGTCCGTTCACGTTCTCGCCTTCTGCCTTGTTATCACCATCGAGGTAAGCTTCATCGATGATTTCCTTATAGTTCAATACAAATGAATAAGAACCTATGCTACCAGGAGCATTACTACGGAATGAATTGCCATTGCTATCCAACACATTCGACACTGTGATAGTGAGGTGTGAAGTGTCGAAACCACCAAACATATCATCGCTTGAACCTTCTTCTTCATCATCGCTGCTTGAGATAGCAGGGAAGAGAAGTGCAAGAGTGCGAAGTGTGCCACGAGCATCGATGATAATCTTATTACCATCAATCTTGTAAGGAAGTGAACCTCTGTAATACTTTCCTACCTGCGAAAGGTCGAGGTTACCCATAGTCATATAAACAGAACTTACCTTTGATACGTTGTCGTCGAATTCCAAAACAAATACTCCATCTGTTCCGTCGGTTGGATAATAAGAAAGGAACTCGTATGTATTAAATGACATGTATGTGAGCTCAGCATCACCTACTGTAGTCTTTACGAGGTCGTGCTGTGGATATGGAGCAATGAACTCAAGCATAAGAATGCCATCACCATTGTACTTGTTTGTCTTGTCCAAACGGTCGCAGAGTCCTGAAATCTTAACATAGAACTTCTCTCCTGGCTTGAGATAGCCCGAATTGAGTGCATCGTTAAGAGCTGTTGTGATGTTGAATCCAAGACTTGTATCTACATGCACATCTTCTGCATCTGCTGTATAGTCACCAGCAATAAGCTGAATGCCACTAAGAGTTACTGCCTTGTTGAAATTAACAGTAATCATACCTGTTGTCAACCAACTGAATGTCTTTTTCTCTGAAGGAGTGACATTGACTACTTCTACAGGGATTGGGCCCGAACCGAACTCTGTGACACGAATCTTTGAACCACTGTTCCAGACGAAATCAGAATGAACAGTAATCTGATCGTCCTTCTTCACACCATCAATCTCGTATTTGTATAAGAAACCTGAACCTGATACATACTGATAGTTTATGACCTTGCCACCATGCTTCACTTCAAACACCTCTTGTGCTTCGACAAGCACCTTGCCATCTTGCTTGGCTGTGTAAACCGCATTTGCGCTAACAAATCCTGTAAGAGTGTTTTCCCCTACCTTCAGAGTATAGTCTTCAGCCTTTGCTACCAAGGCAACAAACATTGCCATCATGGCAACAAATAAACGTAAAGTTTTCTTCATAGAATATTTTATGTAATTAGATAATTATTTTGCACGCTTGGATAAAAGCGTACAAAGATACAAATAATAATGAAGAATTTACTAAATTACACTTGATTTTTAAGAAACTTTTACTTTTTGGTATAAAAATAAGGTTATAAGTACAATAATAATCACTTGGTGATGTCAAAAAGACACTTTGCAGACGAAATCGACATAGACTATTATTCTAATCATTCGCACTATAACTCATAAAAAATAAGAGTACCGCAAGTATGGGAAAACACTTGCGGTACTTTGACCTCATTCTTGCGGAAGATTGAGGTCATTCTTGCGGAAGAATGGCCTCAATTTTGCGGAAGACTTTTTGCAAATATACTAATGACTTTATTTTGTCAAGACTTTCTTTCCGTTGACTACTTTTACCTTCATTGCCTTTGTAGAAGAAGACGAAAGCTTGATGCCTCGAACATCGTAAGCAGCAGTACCCACATTTGTATTTGGAAGACTGCTGATGCTGACCTCTTCCTCTGGTGGTTCTGGAACTGCATCCACTGTTTCAAGAGAGATAGACAACTTGTCTTTATCCGATTTCAAGTAGTCTGCGAAACGCAATTCAGGGGCTGATGCTGAGATGTTAACTTCTTCTGTTTCACCATTATTGTGAGTGATTGTCATCTTCCACGATTGCGACTCATCTCTCGCGTTAAGACGAAGAGGACGCTCTGTGAAGTATGAGCCATCGAAGTCACCTTCGAGAAGTGGAATGTCATTGATTGTGACACCATTTTCGTTGTCCTTAACCTTAAGGCTCACAACATTTCCAAGCTGGAAATATTCAGCCATCTGAGAATAGATGTAAGTAGGACGCTCCGCGAAGAAACGCTTCAAATTCTTGAAGTTACTATTGAACTTGCTCCATTCGGAAGTACAGTTGTAAGCATAGAATGTAGGTTGGAGTTCGGAATATATCTCGTCCTTCATTGTGTCGAGGAGTGGGTCTGTCACTGATGCCTTGAGGAAGTCGCCAAGTTGAACAGACAAGAGGTCGAGGAATCGCTCACGGAACTCAGGTAATGATATCATCTTCGTATAGATGTCAAAGTGGTGCATTCCACCATACATGATGTCATCTGGACTGAAGAGATAGCGGAACATATTGAACTCGCTTGGATAGAGTGCAAGGTTCATGCCTGCACGGTCGAGGTCCTTTAGAATCCAACGCCATTTGCCACCCTCAGCTATTGGTCTCCAGATAGATACGTTATTGGTTGGGAAGTCGGTATTCATAGCATATACCTCTGCTATGAGAGCCGCTGTGAAGTTCGCCATATCCATCTGAGAATCAAGGTCAGAATATGTTGCTCCTTCATCATGATAACTTTTTCGGAACTCTTCAAAGAGTGAACCACGAGCGGCAGTTTGATATGATGTTTCATCAGCAAGTTCCACTTCGTCCTCATCGTAGTTTGCCTCTATAAAGTCTTCATCCGAACGCTCACGCATACCATACTCACCAGCATAAGTACCGTTTATATATACTACTACTGGCTGATAGGCTTGCCAGTCAACTTCAGGCACATGAGTTCCAAAGAGTTTCTGCACCGCAGCATCATTGATGCGGGTTGTGAAACTATTATTACCACCACTACGAAGAACGAACGACTTCACCTTTTTTACGAGTGGTTTGTCTTGCCAGAACTGACCTTTGAAAGTCTTCTTCTCGAAGCGTTTGTTTGCATATATCTTCATGCTCTTCTGTGGTTGCTCACGAGTGGAAACACCAGACACGGCAGTTTCGCTTAACTGATTGAAAACAAGAGAACCATCAGTACGCATATCGTAGTATTCGATGTTGATTGGACGTCTCCACTTCTGCATATAATTTGGCTTTCCATCGTTCACATTTCCCGACAATATTCCATACTCGCCACTATAGAAATTATCTCTGTTTGTAACGATTGAGATAACTGGCAAATTAACTTCGCGTGGATGGAAGATGTATGACTGTGTAGTTGCTCGGCGTGACAAAGCGTGTGAAGATATAAGTTTTGCACGAACCACCGTTGTTGAAGTCAAGATAAAGGTATAACTCTTAGGGAAATAACGCGAAGAGAGAGTTGGTTCTGTTCCATCATTGGTAACATAGAGTTTTGTGTCTTCAGGCAAGTCCAATCCCTCTGGTATGCTGATAGTCAACTGTACACGGGAATCGTTCACTACCCCACCCTTTACACTGAACTCTGGTTCAGGGAGAAGTAAGTCTGATACAACGCCAGTGTTTGATGCTCCAGCAGATGGAGTGACCTGATATTGCCATTCTTCAGCCCCATCAGTAATGCGACCGTAAGCAATATTTGATGCTGGCATATCGTTCATCATCAATGAATCAATGACCTCTCCCTTATTATTAAATAGGTATAAGGATGCCTTGCCTGCATCAACACGGAAGTCGGTATGAAGACCATGATTCTCCTTGTCGCAATATATTACCAAATAACCGTTAGCACTAATTGAAGTACCAGAAGGCAAGCTATAAGCCTTACTGAAATCATTCTTCTCACCAAGTCGGTATCCGCTTAGCGAAACAGATTTTGCTGTAGGATTATAGAGTTCAACCCAAGAATCTGGATAGTCCTTGTCAATCATAAGGTAATCAATGTTCGACTGCATTACCTCATTGAGCATAATGTTCTCCGACGTTTGTGCATGGAGCGATGCCGATATAAGTGCTGCTAAAGCAAAGAGTTTTGTCTTCATTTAAGGATATATTTGTAATTTATTGGCAAATATACGGAATAAATACAAAAGGAGCAAAGAAAATAAAGAAAAAGAGGCTGGACACTATTGCCCAGCCTCTCAAAGAGAATATCTGTAGTTAAAAAGAATTACTTAACAAGTACCTTCTTGCCACGGATGATGTAGATGTTACCACGCTTCATCATGTTAGCCTTGATACGAGCACCTGTAGTTGTGTAAACTGTAGATTCTGCACCAAGCTTAGCGATGATGTTCTCGATAGCATCTGGATCGTCAACGAGAGTTACGATGATGTTGAGGTCGAATGCGTGGTCACCGTTTTCGCCCTTAGCCTGAACGCCTTCAGCATTCCAAGCCTGGAACATAACGTTGATTGAGCCTTCGTCTGCGAGAACTGACTCTGGAAGAGTAATAGTCCATACCTTACCATCGTCGCTCTTCTTAGCAGCCTCGATTGACTTTGCACCATCGAAGCCCATAGCCATCCATGCTACAACCTTAGAAACTGGTTCTGAGAATGTAACGTCGAATGTCTGACCATCGACATCGTAACCATGATAGAGAAGTGGATTCTCTTTAAGACTAACCTCTGCAACCTGGATATCGCAGTACTTAACTGCTTCAGCACCTGTACCTACGAATTCGTATGTTGCAGTAGCTACTGGAAGCATGCCATAGTATGGAGCATCGAATGCCTTAACTATGATTGTGTAATGGTAA
Organism: uncultured Prevotellaceae bacterium; assembly: GCA_937893145.1. Lineage (GTDB taxonomy): Bacteria > Bacteroidota > Bacteroidia > Bacteroidales > Bacteroidaceae > Minthosoma. The sequence goes on from CALBJW010000156.1 coordinate 9,392, forward strand.
TCCTTGTTGAGAGTGTAGTTGCCACTTTCCCAGCAGTAGCAAGTGAGGTTGCCACCGTTAACATTGAGGTTAGCGAATGTGATGTACTGGTCTGGATCCTCAGCACAGAAGATTTCTGCTTCGAAGTGGTCGAAAGCCTCTGCATTCTTAAGTTCGGCAGTACCAATAACTTCACCATTGTCTGAACCAATCTTAGACCAGTCAGTCTTAGTGATGTTAAGTGCGATTTCTGGAACAGAACCCTTAACTGTGAATGTGTATTCAGCAGCACCGTTAGCATAGTTAGAGTTGTCGTGACCGAGCATGAATGCCATTGCAGGAACACGAACAACATATGAACCTACCTTGAGAGCTGAAGGGAAAGTGAGAGTGAGTTTAGTACCACCTACCGACTCATTACCACTTACAGTAAACATGTCTTCTCTAAATTCGTAGTTAAGACCGATACCGTCCTTAATAACCTCGATGTTCTGCCATGTAGCAGTAGTCTTGTCTTGGTTGAGACCGATACCTTCGTAAGTGAATGTGATAGAAGTAACTTCATCGAGTTCCTTACCGTTTTCAGCCAACTCAGGTGTTGGGAGACCTACTGTAGTAGCCCAATCAAATGACATGTATGAGTTTTCTGGAGTACCAACGCTGAAGTCAGCATCATATACATAGTCACCGTTTGCATCGAGAGCAGCAATGTTGAGTGAGAGTGCACCACCGATGCCGCCGTAGCTCATGAATGACTCAGGAACCTTGACAGTCCATACAGTCTTATCTTCGTTGCTTGAGATGTTCTCAGCTGGGATAGATGAAGTAACCATCTGTGACTGGTTGACTGTAGATGTAAGAGAAGCGATAGGAGCATCGAACGTGAATGTGATGACAGGCTCTTTGTCTGTGATGATTTCATTCTCTGCTGGAGAAACGCTTGCAAGCTTGATTGTTGAGTAGTCCTTAACTTCAGAAGTACCTACAAGACGGAAGTTGTACTCGTAGAGAACAGTGCTTGTGAATGAAGACATACCATTGAGAGCCTTAACGTGGATGCTGTAGTCGTGACCAGCAGCAAGAACGTAAGTGCGTGGCATTGAAGCTGTCCATGCACCCTCTTCATTCTTAGCGAGGTCACCCTGTGACTTGAGGATTTCACCCTTAGTGTTGTCAACTACTTCGTATGTTACCTTCTTGATAGCTGCATCGTCATTTGTGAGAGTAAGAACAGCATCAGCAGGATATTCAGCGAGGAGAACAGCCTTAGTCTCTGAGAGGTTGATTACTTCTTCACCGATAGTGAGAGTAGCAACTGTAACTTCTGGAACAACTGCCTCGATTGTCCAAGTACCGTTCTTAGAAGCGTTCTTGTCACCATATACTGCAGAACCAGACTCTGTAGCATCAGAACCAATCATACCCTTAGGACCAGAGATAGTGTAAACACCATCAGCGAGGTTGAAGTTCCAAGCAGTAGTAACCTCAGGAGCAGCAGTCATAGACCAGTTGTTTGTACCAAGCATATTGAGGTACTTGTCACCCATCTTGATGTAGTAACCACCTTCTGCCTTTTCGAATGTAATATCTACAGGTTCAGCAGAAAGAACTGCTTCACCAAGATAGTTCTGACCGTTTACGTTCATGATGTTGTAAACACCATCAAGAGCAGGGATAGAGAGATTGGCGATTGAAGAAACGAGAATTTCAACTTCCTCAACAGTGCCAGCACACTCAATAGCAGACTTGATAGCCTCTACTTCAGCAGGAGCTGGAGTGAAGATGCTTTCATCAGCAGCAGGGAGCTTAGTGAGAGCTTCTGACTTAGCAAGGTCAAGAGCAGAAACTGTTTCAATGTTTACACAGTCAATGAAGAGGTGTGGCATGTTTGCGTTACCTGTGTTAGCGGCTGTGTAACCGAGAGAGAGTTTACCAGCAGTTTCTTCTGTAAGAGTGAAGCTAATAACCATGTTTGTCCACTTATTAGCAGCCCAAGTCTTTTCAGAAGCGAGATATTCAGTACCATCCTCAGCAATGAAACCGAAGAGGTTCTTAGCGATAGCCTGTGTACCACCTACAGAGTTGTAAGTTGGCATTGTGATAACATAGTTACCTGCAGGGAGAGTAACATTCTGTACATACTGTGAATTACCCATCCATACAGCTTCGATACCGAGTGCCTGACCTGCCTCACCGTTAGGACCAGCAGCAGGAGCACTGTAACCAACACCACCAAGGAAGTTTTCTGAACCGTATGCGAATACAGCAGCAGCACGAGCATCACCGTTCTCAACGATAGTCCAGCCTTCGATTTCCTGGAGCTGAGCTACATCGTTGTCAACGATATCCTTTGCGTATGTGCGAACATTAGAAGTACAAGCTGCACCAGCTGTGAAGTCGAGGTTAGCGATTTCTGGTTCTGGCTCTGGTTCTGGACTAACTACTACGTCGATTGCGTATGGGAAGTTGTCGCAAGCAAGACGGAGCTGATGACCTTCAGCATCCTTAGCAGTGATATTCACGTTGATAGCACCTTCTGCTGTAGTGACAGACTCATCCATGATGATAGTCCATACTGTACCGTCGTCTGACTTCTTTACAGCAGAGAAGTTTGTAGCACCTTCGAAGCCCTTTGCCCACCATGCCTTAACTGAAGCAACAGGAGCAGAGAACATAACATCGAACTGAGTGCCGTTGAGGTTGTAACCGAGACCCTGAGCGTTAACCTTGAGACTAACACCAAGGACTGTGATGTCTTCGTTATATACTGTACCTTCCTTACCTGTACCTACGAAATGATACTCTGCTTCAGCAGCAGCAAATGCACCGTACTGAGGAGTGTCGTAAGCATAGATGTGGAGAGTATAGTTCTGACCATTGTAGAGGTCGTAACCGTTAGCATCTGGAGAGTAGCACTTCATTTCACCCTCGATAGTGAGGAGGTCAGCGAATGTGATTACCTGTGCAGGATCATCATCATTTGTGATCATAAACATGTAGTGGTCGAAGTTCTTCAAGTCTGTAGATACTGTACCGATAGACTCACCATTCATCGCACCGATCTTAGCCCATGAAGTCTTTGTGATGTCGAATGTGATAGTAGCTTCTACATCTTCTACATCCTCAACACCGAGTTCTGCACCATTATAGAGAACTGTGATTGAGTGGATGTTGATACCGTCGTTAGCTGTGAGTGTGAGAGTTTCACCAGCAGCAAGTGTACCAGTCCATGCGCCGTTATTGTATGTACCCTTGTCTGCTTCTGCAAATTCCTTGAACTGGCCATCGATTACGATACCAGTGATGTTGTCCTTAGCTGTGAAGACAAGTTTAGTACCATTCTTCCAGTCAAGCTCACCTTCTTCGTACATATTGTAAGATACGTCGATAGTTGTACCCATGAACTCACGACCAACAGAAGTGATTGTCACACCATCAGTATCGATGTTGAGGGGAATAGCAACAGCAGTACCCTGAGAGAATACATTCTCCTGCCACTTCTTACCAGTAACATCACCTGGAGTGTCAGGTGTTTCACCACCATCCTCACCTGGAATAGTCCAAGTGAAAGTCATCTCAGCACTTGGATTGCCAGCCTGATCTGTGAATGATGATGCAGGGATAGTCATTGTGTAGGTACCAGGAGTCTTGAGAGTCTGGTCGAGAACTGTACCTGTACATGCACCCGCGAAATTGTCAAACAACATTACCTTAGCTGTAACTTCGTTGTCACCAACGATATCAACTGTAACGCTTTCATTTGCCCACATTACACCTGAAGGATAAGCGAATGTCAAGTCATGAAGACTTTCAACATTGCCTTGAGCAGGAGTTACGCTTGGGAATACCCAACCACCTTCTGATGGCTGATCGCCTGGCTCTTCACCAGATTCGCCAGCTTCTGCTGTCCAAGTGTAAGTCTGTTCTGTGCTTTCTTCAACTGTAGTCTGAACACCATTCTGGTTTTCAGTGTAGAGATACCATGCACCTGCAGGGAATACAACCTTGTACTCCTTACCAGCCTTAGCCTCATAATCGAAGTGAACACCGTAGAAGAATGTAGGATCCATCTGGAAACCGAAGTTAGCAGTAGCAACCTCAACACCATCTTCGTAGAGAGTTACAGCAGTTTCGTTTGAGCCCTTGTTATACTTATCTGTTGACTCTGGGAATGTGAACTTCACATTGATGCCAGAACCAGAAAGAACCTCAAACAATGGAGCACCAAAGTTATCTGCAACGTCATCACCACCTTCAGCAGCAACGACCTCGAAACGAGCCTCAGCAGCACCAATAGGACTCACGCTGCCAAATGCGTCTGTCATATTACCTGCTACGACACCTTCACCAACCTTGAGTACATAAGTACCAGGTGCGAGTGTAGTAGAGATATTATAATATACTTGATTGTATTCCTGACCGTACTGACCGTCGATGCCTTCTGCAACCTTCATTACTTCGTTCCAAATCTCAGGATTACCCTTGCCTGGTTCAACAGCACCGCTGATGTAATCAGGATAAGTAAGTACGAGCATATTGTTCTGAGGAACATAAGTAACCTCGAGGTTTACAGCTGGAGCTTCTGGCTCAACATTGTTGCATTCAAGAGAGTAGAGTTTGTTGCCCTGAGCAACTTCGTAAGTGCCATTGTAGTTAATAAGATTACCGTAAACAATTACATCATCTCCTACATGGAGTGCATCATCAGATTCAAACTTTGCACCATCAATACCGAGACCGCGATAAACCTTGATAGCCTCACTACCATCAGTAATAGTGTAAGTTGCATTGCCAAAGCTTGTAGAGATCTCTTCAATTTCAGAAATCTTTCCACTTACATAAACACTTGCATTAAGACCTTCGCCAGCCTTTATAAGCTCGTTGGCTTTGCTTACGGAATAAGCCGTCTCTGGAGTGTTAGTAATGTCAACTGCAACTACTTCATCATAACTAACCTTGATGCTCTGAATACGAACATGTCCACTTGAAGCGGTGTTAGTTACTGTGATTTCGTTAGCTTCGCCCGTCCATACATTATCTGCGAATGTACCTACAGACCAAGTGTGAGCGGAACTGAAGGCATTGCTGCCAGTTCCTGTAACAAATGTAATGCCTTTGATAGGCTTTGTAGAAGAAATGGTAAGGGTGTTCTTGGAATAAAGGCGAGCAGCTGTACCTGTATTGTAATAAGCAGGACCATTAGAGCTTTCATTCTTCGCAAACACAACCTTCGCATCTCCTACTGTCATTTCAACGCCATCAAGACTCGTAGCGTTCTCATATCCCATTTCCGAGAATGTGAAAACATCTTGAGCATAGACAACACCGCAGAGCAATGCCATCAACAGCATACATGAAAAACGTAAAAGTTTGTTCATTGAAGTTTTGTTTTTGAGTTAATAAAAATGTTAATTATAAAAAGAGTTATTTATGTCGGTGGGAAATTAATTCAATTCTTACTGATAAACTCAGAGTTTGCTTACATTAATTCGTTGCAAATTTACAAAGTTTTTTATAAAATATATAAGGTGTAAGAGAAAAGATTAAAAGCAAAACGAAAAAAAATGAAAAAAGGGAGTGCTTTGCACTTTATTTTATTACCTTTGCACCACTATTCGGTACATAATGACCAATTTAACATTATCTTTCACTTAAGTTATGAAGAAATTTTTATTGTTTATTGCTATGACAATGATGTCATTGGCAAGTGTGTTTGCTCAGGCAGACAAGATTGTGGGAAACTACTCTGCAGAACGCAACGGAGTGAAGTCAAAAGTCAAGATTTACAAGTACAACGATGGTTATCGTGCCCAAGTGACTTGGGTGGACAACCTGAAGATGGAAGACGGCAGTATTCGTACTGATGTCAAGAACCCAGACGCTTCAAAACGTAAAGTTCGTGCCGACGAGATTGTGCTTATCGACAAGGTGACATACAATGCAGAAGACAAAGAATGGGGCAACGGAAAGATTTACGACCCAACAAGTGGTAAGGTCTTTACCGTGAAGCTCTACTTCAAAGATGAAAAGACTCTCACCGTGAAGGGTTCGATTGGACCTTTCTTCCAGAGAATGTACTGGACTAAAGAAAAGTAACAACTAAAACAAGGAGGCGTGTCAAAAGCAACTGACACGCCTCCTTCTCTATAAACTGGCAATATTGTCATATCGCGCTCTTCGTATATGTTACTTTTTCCTTACATTTCATGAAAAACACATACTGATGCTTCATCAGAATTTGACAAGTCTCACTTCTTCCACACATGCACTATCTCGCCTATGTACATGACGTGAACACCTGTGCCTGTTTCATCATACCACTGGCGCTGTTCGAGGGGAATAAGGTTTTTCTGAAATTGTTCGCTATATATCTTCTTGCATTCGATAGCGAGATTTGCCTCTTTGTATATAGGGTTGCCAAGTTCCGTGAACTCTGGTGTAAGTCCAGACCCCTTAACCTTATCCTCATCTCTTCCCGATACCGAACCGAGATACTGAAGCTTGTCTCGATAGTCTTCTGGGAAGGCGGTAACGGTAAAGTATTCGTTGTTTTCCATATACTGATACGTATATCTTGAAGTGGACACATAAACAGTCACCACAGGCTTGCCCCACAACTGCCCAAGACCACCCCATGCGATAGTCATCATATTCATGGCAGTATCATTGCCCGCAGAGAGGATCATCCAGTCGTCTGCATACAACTTGACTGGGTTGACATCAATCTCACGAGGATCGATTTCTGTCCATTCTTCCGACACTTCAGTTTGAGGTTCTACACTCTTGTTGCCACATGCCACCGTAACGAGGAGCATAAAGAAATAAAAAAGTAGTTTTTTCATAATTCTATTTTAATTTGGTTTAATCATTTTTCCTTCTTGCCAAACAAACGCTTCCAGTTGAACTCCATCGTACCTTTGTTTGAACTATCAAGACTGTTAGCCTTAACGGGGGATGGCTTCATCCTGAGCCACCACTTGTTATTGTCCGATTTCTTTGTTGCCATAGTTTCTGCATTTTTAATTCCGAGTGTAAATATACTACATTTATAAATAACAACATATATTCTTGGACTAAAAAACGCAATTTCGCCTCATATTTCCGTACATTTCATGAAAAACACATACACTTTGTGAACTTCACAATTTGTACAAAACCATTTCATAATCTATCCGCAATAGGCTTCAAAATGTCCGTACCTTTGCATCGTCAAACAAAATTAACAAACAAAAATTTACAAACAATTAAAAACATTAAAGATTATGAAAAAATTTAATTCAATCCTCGCAATCGCTACAGTAGCAATTTCTGCAGTATTCGGTTTCACATCATGTGACAAGAACGATGAAGTCTTCGACCAACAGCCAGAACCAGAGCCAGCAGCTCAGATCGTTCCAGTTGATGCTTTAGGTTGTATTCTCGAATACGAGTATTCTGCAGAAGCTCTCGACCTCTTCGAGATCAAGTACGAAGTAACAGAATTTGATGGTAAAGTCGAGACTTTCGAAGTTACAGAACCAGGAAAGGGAGAGATGACTTTTAAGGCTAACAGTATCAATGATGAAGGAAACGTTAAGCTTACATTAACTCCTAAGGATGTCAAGGCTATCGGCAACGAAGATACATTCTCTTTCTTGGTATTTAGCAATGTTAAATTTGTAGCATTTGCAGGCGGTGCTAACTTGTCACAACCAGTACGTGAACAGAACGCACTATTATCTGCTCATTTTTTCAATCAGCAAATTTCTCAGTCTAATTTAAAGATGGCTCAGGATCACTATAGTGGCACTTACAATGCTAAGGTATCTCTTCCAGAAAATTACAAGAACGGTATCGATCTCAGCAAAACTATGATTATCACAGCCAACTAATCCCCTCCTCTCATGTCAACTCCATTATGAAACTTTTCATAATTTGACACATAATTTTCCCTGCATCACTGGTCCATTATAGGGCTGGTGATGCTTTTTTTTGATAACAAAAAAACTATTTTTCCCTCTTAATATGAAAGTTAACCATATTTGGAAAGTCAACGAAAAGTGAAAAGGGTTAATGTTAGGGTACAAGAAAGAAAAAGACTACCCCACAAATGAGGTAGCCTCCTCCATAAACCGGCAATAGAGTATTATCACGCTCTTCGGATATAATGGTAAAATCGCCAAATTGTCTTGTTAATCGCACCCCAAGGATACGTAATAGCCAATGAGATTAGTTTGTTTCACAAAGAAGAAGTAAATTAGCTTGCACCTTGCGAAAAGGAGAATTCATGTCCGCAAACATCACATTTATACTTCAATGCTGCTCTTGAGGCTCCAAGTCCGATTAGTTTATTTCCAAATCCTGCACCAATAGCCGCTCCTACAGGTCCACCAATTAGAGCTCCTAATATCATAGCACCCCCCATTGCTCCACCTTTTACGAGTAAACTATCTTCCGCTTTACATACATTGCCACAAATTGGGCATTTACTTTCAACTACTGCCATAATAATTAATTTCCCTTGTTTTTTAAGATATTGAACTTATTTTTCATCGATGACAAATCAATATTTCTATGAATTGTCAAGATACTTTCTTCAAAAACAACTTCATCCTCTTTCGATGCTATCTCCAGAATAGGATTCCTTTTAAATTCATGATACACATCAGTCTGAATCCACATCAATGCTTCATAAACTCTTACAGGATGGTATGGATGGTCAGCATCTGAGTTTGCCATCC
>CALBJW010000157.1 GCA_937893145.1 uncultured Prevotellaceae bacterium
TAGGTTTATACTTTGTTGATGTTACAATGTGTAAACCTTTTTCAGTATAAGACACACCTTAATGCGCCCATTATGCGGCGTATGATTTTTCTTGCTTGACAAAAGGAATAAAGTTGCGCATGAGGTCCGCCTTAAGGTCGCATGAAGATCGCCTTAAGGTTTTAACCACCTTCATGCGCTCTAACATACTGATATTCAAGAATCAAATGCTATAGCGCATGAAGGTTGGCAATTTTATTGTGATTTTTTTAATTTCCATTGCCGATTAGGTATCAACAATGGCATAAACACAGGTTGGGTCCCTGCTGTATTTTGGTCAACGCCGAAACACATTTTTTTATTACACTTACGAAAAAAGGCTTCCGCATTTGATTGTTACAGATAATATTCTTATCTTTGCGGCATAAATCACAAATTTGATTGTTGTATGGAAATATACGGAAAGAAAAATCTTATTAAATTTACATTCTCCATTGTTTTCGCATTGAGCGTTCTCGGCCTATCTTTAGCTGGTCTTACTATTCTTCTGAACAAAGACATTACCGATGACTCTTGGTTGAGGATTGCAATATGTATGTTCTCATATGCTATTCTATCCGTATTTTCAATCATTGCATGCCTTAATTGTTGTGCAGAATACAAACATCTTGTGATTGATAAGAAGCCAGCAATTATCACCAACGATGATTCGATAACATATTATGCTTTCTACAGTAGAAAATATATCACATTCAAACTTGAAGACATAAAGGAATTCAAGTTGACAGTCTCTAAATCGGCAAGTTTCATTCAACCAGTATTCAAAAATTCCGAACTTGCCAAGAAGTACAAGTATAGAAGCTACTTGATGCATTTCACGATCATGGCTCGAATAGATAATTTGGAAGATGGATACTCCAACATAATATATATCCTCAACCACATCATAGACGACACATATTTTGAGGGCATTTATAAACCAGTAAAGAAATGGTGATTTTTCTTATTTTTGTCCAAATCCATATAAAACAACCCACATTTGGACAAAAATACCATCATTTTTATCCAAATCTATATAAAACGACCCACATTTGGACAAAAATAGACTTCTCGCACTTGCGTGTAACAAATAATCTTCTTTTCTTTGTGGCATAAATCACAAATTTGATTGTTGTATGGAAATATACGGAAAGAAACATACTATTGGCTTTGCATTCGACATTGTTTTCATGTTATTAGCACTTGGTGTTTCTGTCGCAGGTTTGACAATACCTTTGTACAAAGACATGACAGCAGAACCTTTGGCTACAGCTTTTTATATGTCCATTTTTGCGACTATATTTGTAGGTTCAATAATTGTAGGCATTACCCATTGTGCAGAATACAAGCATCTTGTGATTGACAAGAAACCGGCAATCATAATCAACGATGATTCGATAACATATTATGCTTTCTACAGTAGAAAATATATCACATTCAAACTTGAAGACATAAAGGAATTCAAGTTCATAAGCAATAAGATGGGAGGTTTCATTCAACCAGTATTCAAAAATCCCGAACTTGCCAAGAAGTACAAGTATAGAACCTACTTGATGCATTTCACGATCGTGGCTCGAATAGATTATCTGGAAGATGGATACTCCAACATAATATATATCCTCAACCACATCATAGACGACACATATTTCGAGGACATTTATAAAAAAGTAAAAGGAGGAAATCATTCATAAAACTACAGAAAATAAAAAATTAGTATATATGGATTCACAACTCATACACAATTCGTTGATATCAGATGTTCGTTCCATCATCGATGAAGGCAGACGACAAGCTTATTCTGCTGTCAATGCAACTATGATATCTACATATTGGAATGTCGGCAGACGCATTGTGGAGGAAGAACAACATGGAGAGCAGAGGGCTGAGTATGGAGAATATCTTGCTCATAAACTTGCTGATGCCCTACAATCCGAATACGGTAAAACCTTCAACTATAGAAACATCAGTTATTTCCGACAGTTCTATTTGTGTTTCAAGGATATAGAGATTGTGAACTCGCGCGTTCACAATCTCACTTGGACTCACTTGCCAATCAAGAGGACAAGACGCTTCCTGTTATAGACCCCGAACCTTCTTATGGCACAAACAATGACAACAGAGGGACATAACCCTACATTTGGTATCATTCTTTGTGCTGATACGGATGAGGATATAGCACGCTATTCCACCCTAAATGGTAGCGACCACATCTTCCAGGCAAAATACATGCTTTATTTGCCAACAAAGGAACAACTCAAACTGGAGATAGAACGAGAAAAGGAAATGTATCGCCTACAAAATTATACTCATAAAGGTATAAAATAATATGACAACAATACACATACTTGATTTGCTTTATAAACTTTGGTATAGAGGTTCTTTTTACAAGAACCCTAAAGTGCGACATTTCTTTGTTAGTCCCTACCACAATAAAACCGATAAATGGGGAGGAAGACTTGGAACTGTCGAATGCGGAATTTTGCTGTTATGGTTAGCTAATGCAGAACTGATAATTCTCATTTGCACAGATGAGTACTGTTACTGGAATAGCTCTACCATTGCATGGATGAAATTCTTGACAGTCATACTCACACTTGTAGTATCAGTACTATTATGGACATTCTGCAAGGACAAAAACTGGTACTTTAACAAAGAAAAGCTTCAAGAACTCAACGAGGAACTTAGAGGAGAAAATGTAATATGGCCAATCAGAGTATTGTGCTGGATGATGTTTTTTATTTTATGTATTCTCATAATATTCCTTCCTGCAATAATATTCTTTGGAATATACATTCTATCGCGTTAAATCAACTTATATCATACAAAACGAACTTATGACACAAGCTAAACAAATAATGAAAGTCATCGAGGCAGTGGCACCAATTCAGCTTCAGGAGGATTATGACAACGCTGGTCTTCAATGCGGTAATCCAAGTGCAGAGGTGAATCGAGTGCTCTGCTGCATGGATGTGACCGAACGCATCATAGATGAAGCAAAGGAGAAAGGTTGTCAGATGATTGTGAGCCACCACCCTCTCATCTTCCGTGGACTGAAGAAGATAAGTCCTGAGGGCGACTACATCAGCCGATGTGTATTTCGTGCTATCAGCGAAGGTCTCGTGCTTTATGCTGCACACACCAACCTCGACAATGCACCAGAAGGAGTGAACATGAAGATGGTGGAGAAACTCGCTCTCAAGACTGAAGGCAACATTTCTGCACTCGAACCTGTTCCAGGTTCCCGACTCAGTGGTCTTGCAGACGACTTCGCAAAGGAATGTGGTGGAGGAAAGGTCTTCACTCTTGCACAACCAATGAATGTGAACGACTTCAAGTCGCTCGTTGCAAAGACTTTCACAGCCGACTCTTGCAACACCAACAACGACTATGACTTCTCGGCAAACCGCCTCATCCGCAAGGTTGCACTCTGTGGAGGTGCTGGTGGTTTCCTCATCACTAATGCAGAACGACTCGGTGCCGATGCCTTCATCACTGGCGAAATCGGCTATCACCACATGTTTGGTCATCCCGACATCTGCCTCATCGAACTTGGACATTGGGAAAGCGAGCAATACACAGTCGAACTCCTCTGCGACATTATTAATAATAAGGTAGAAGGTGTGGAAGTGGAGATGAGCGAAGTGGAAAAACCCGTAAAACATGTAGAAGCATAAATATGAAGATAATCATGAAAAAATTAACTCTCTTATTTTCGAGCCTACTGCTTACAATGACAGCGGTGGCACAGGATTATGCCCATACCCTTTCGGGCATAGTGACTGAGATTACATTCTATTCGCCACAGATAATCCGTGTGACGAAGTATCAGGCAAATGATGCTCAGGCAAAGACCGACCCAAAGATGGTGGTAACGATGACACCTCAGGCTATAAGCACAAAGATATCCGAAGGGACCATATCCGACACCATATATGGCGGTGAGGCAAAAATAACATACAACAAGAAACTGGGGTTGGTCAGTTTCTATCGCAATGATGGCTCTCTGCTCATCAAGGAAAAGAGCAAAGCTGTATTCACAAAGCGTACATCTCATGTAATAGACCCATACAATGTAGCGCAGACTTTCACGCTGACAAACGACGAGGCGATATACGGATTTGGACAGGTGCAAGACGGACGACTGAACCATCGTGGGGCAAGTTACTCGCACATGGTACAGAACAACATGTCGGTATGGATGCCTTTCTTCCATTCGACTAAGGGATATGGACTGTATTGGGACCTATATGGTCCTTGCGATTTCAGCGACTCATCAACAGGAGGAGCGACACTCAAGAGCGAAGCTGCTCACGCTGTCGACTACTATGTGCTTATCGGTTCAAAGACTGATGGTGATGATGTGGTACGAAGGATGCGCGAACTGACAGGTCAAGCAACGATGGTGCCACTCTGGACATACGGATATGCACAGAGTAAGGAACGCTACAAGAGTGCGAATGAAACACTCGGCGTCTTGAAGAAATACCGTTCGCTCGGTGTGCCAATCGACTGCGTGGTGCAGGACTGGCAATACTGGGGCGGCAATAACCAATGGAATGCGATGGAGTTCCTCAACCCAGAGTTCAAGAACGACTACCGCACAATGATTGATGGTGTACACAACGACGGTGGCCATCTGCTCATATCCATCTGGGCAAACTTTGGTCGCGACACCAAACAGTTTGCTCACTACAAAGAGAAGAACCAGCTCATGAAAATGGGCGACAAGATAATGTCAAAGACATGGCCTAACAACGAGGGAGTAGGCATATACAACCCTTATCAGAAGTCTGCACGCGACTACTACTGGCAATGTCTGACCTCAGGACTTGTGGAGAAGGGGGTGGATGCATACTGGGTGGATTCATCAGAACCAGACCACTATCAAGAAGGTGAAGAATGGGAGACGACAAACGACTTCATAGTGCTTGGCTACGACCCTATAGAAGACGCTACACTCAACCCTCATTCTACTGAGGCAACACACACATGGCGCTCCGTACGCAATGCCTTCCCTCTGATGCATGCAAGTGGAGTGTACAACGGACACCGTGCCGAGCACTCCGACATGACGGAGGCAAAGCGTGTGATGATAATGACACGCTCCGGATTCCCTGGTATGCAACGCTATGGAGCAGGTACATGGAGTGGCGACATCACCTCATCGTGGGAGACACTTGCCAACCAGATACCAGCTGCACTCAACTACTCAGCATGTGGCATTCCAAGTTGGAACAGTGACATAGGTGGATTCTTCAACGGCAACTATTCGGGAGCAGGACAGGACTCATATAACGAACTCTATGCACGATGGATTCAGTTTGGAGCCTTCTGCACCATCATGCGCAGTCATGGTTCAGGGGCAGACAGAGCAATATATCAGTTCGGTTCGGAGGGCGAGACATACTTCGACATCATTGCACGATACATCAATCTCCGATACTCGCTCCTACCATACATCTACAGCACAGCACGAAGAGTACATGCAGACGGATATTCGTTCCTGAGAACTATGGGTATTGCCTACCCTACCGATGCCAGCACTCACAACCTGAAGGACCAGTTCATGTTCGGAGGTGACATCCTCGTGGCTCCAGTAGTGAAGAGCGGAGCAGAAAGCAGAAGCATATACCTGCCATCGGGCGATGACTGGACAGACGTATGGACTGGCGAGAAGTATGCAGGAGGCAATAAGATTACTCGTGAAGTATCACTGTCGCTCATGCCTCTATATGTTCGTCAGGGTACGATAATGCCTTGGGGACCAAAGGTGCAATACAGCAACGAGAGCAACTGGGACAACCTGGAGATACGCATCTATCCTGGTGCCAACGGCAAGTTTACACTCTACGAAGATGAGCGAGACAACTACAACTATGAGAAGGGTATGTTCACCGAAATACCATTCGAGTGGAACGACGCAAGCAGCACCCTCACCATAGGCAAACGCGAGGGAGCGTACGACGGTATGCTCAAGGAACGAACATTCCGCATCGTGTTGGTTGATAAGGACAAGAGTCTTGGGCTTGGCATCAATCCTTCTGCCCGCTTCAGCAAGATAGTGAAATACAACGGCGAAAGCATTTCGATGGTCATTGATAACGATAACTTGCAAGATACGGACACCCCTGTGCTCAAGTCCATCACTACCAACACCAACAGCATCAGTCTCTATCCTGGACAGACAAAGAACCTGAAGGTGACAGCAGCATTCACCGATGGCACATCACGCTTCGTGACACTTGACATCGAGAGCGAAAGCACTAACGAGGATGTTGCATTCATCAAGGACGGCATTGTGAAGGCTGGCAACGGCATAGGACACGCCGACCTGACAGTAAGATACAAGGATGCACACGGTAACGAGAAATCGACACAGATAGGTGTGGATGTGACTTACCCATCAAACATCTACGCATGGAAGGCATACGACTGGTATCGCAATCGCGTTGCCGACCGTCTCTCAGCCTCAGACATCAAGTGCAACACTACCGACAACACCATTACTATTACCAAGAAGGGGGCACAAAACATTGCCCTACGATACACTGACAAGCAGTACTTGACACCAGGCATGAAGTATCTTGTTGCCATCGCCACAAATGTATCTACCAATAAGAATGATTCACAACTCTGGTATATCAACGGCAACTGGGTGAACATTGTCAATCCGACAAATGTTTACACATTGAAGGACGGCAAAATACTTGTGGTGTGGGCTATCGAGGAGAACAAATCGTATGTTGAGACTGGCGAAACAGTTTTCGGCATGACATCGACCAATGCTAACGGCACTTCCGTTATCAGTTATGTAGGTTTTGTTGCCGACCTCAACTCTTTCATCGAAGAGCAAAACAAAGCAACAGCGACAAGCAATATCAAAGCCTCAAACAATAAGTCTGTTCGCATCTTCTCCCTCAACGGCACAGAGCAAAAGAATATGACAGACGGGGTGAACATAGTGCTGACTGCCGACAATCAAAGTCGTAAGGTTATGAAGTAAAAACTGACGCACAGACTGCATCTACAGAATAAAAGGAGTCAATTTGCTATCAAATTGGCTCCTTTATTATAAATAATGTAACTTTTTCTTTGTAGGATAAATAAAAAGCATTACTTTTGCACCGATTTAAGAATAAAAGCGACAAATCATGGCAAATACATTCACATACATCAACCTACTTTCACTACGACTTAGCAAGTTTGTGGTGAGAAAGGTGCGTATGCGTAATAATGCGTAATAAAATAAAATAATATAATAACCTTTCTCAATTCAGAGGAAGGTTTTTCTGTTTATTACACACCTTGTCTTCCTTTGTTTTGCGATAATAAAAAACTATATAAAAATGGCAGATAGACTTTACATTTTCGACACCACACTCCGCGATGGAGAGCAGGTACCAGGATGTCAGCTCAACACTGTTGAGAAGATTCAGGTAGCCAAGCAGCTCGAAGCACTCGGAGTGGATGTCATTGAGGCAGGTTTCCCTGTCAGCAGTCCTGGCGACTTCAACTCTGTGGTTGAAATATCGAAGGCTGTGACATGGCCAACCATCTGTGCCTTGACTCGTGCCGTTGAGAAGGATATCGATGTGGCAGCAGAAGCATTGAAATATGCTAAGCGCGGTCGTATCCACACAGGTATCGGTACAAGCCCTTCACACATCAAGTACAAGTTCAACTCTAATCCTGAAGAAATTATCGAGCGTGCAGTGCGTGCCGTAAAGTACGCAAAGCGCTATGTTGAGGATGTCGAGTTCTATGCAGAAGATGCAGGTCGTACAGACAATGAATATCTTGCTCGTGTCATCGATGCAGTAACTAAGGCTGGTGCTACAGTTTGTAACATCCCTGACACTACTGGTTTCCGTGTTCCAAACGAATATCAGGAGAAGATAGCATATCTCTACGAGCATGTCGATGCATTTGCAGCAGGAAAGTCGATACTCTCAACTCACTGTCACAACGACCTCGGTATGGCTACAGCTAATACCGTTGCTGGTGTACTCGGTGGTGCTCGTCAGGTTGAGGTTACAATCAATGGTATCGGTGAGCGTGCAGGTAACACTTCTCTTGAAGAGGTTGCCATGATTTTCAAGCTTCACCCAGAGTACAACATCGAGACCAACATCAACACAACAAAGATTTACCCTACATCTCGTATGGTATCATCACTCATGAACATGCCTGTTCAGCCAAACAAGGCTATCGTGGGTAAGAACGCCTTTGCTCACTCATCTGGTATTCATCAGGATGGTGTGCTCAAGAACTCTGAGACTTACGAAATCATGAATCCTAAGGATGTGGGAATCGAAGAGGCAAGCATCGTACTCACAGCTCGTTCTGGTCGTGCAGCTCTCAAGTATCGTCTCCATATCAATGGTGTGGATGTTGATGGTGAAAAGCTCGACAAGCTTTATGCAGACTTCCTCGCTCTTGCAGACAAGAAGAAGGAACTCACAGACGATGACATCCTCGTACTTGCAGGTGCAGAGCGTACTGAAGGTCACAACATAAAACTTGATTATCTTCAGGTGACAACAGGTAAGGGAGTTCGCTCCGTTGCCTCTATCGGTCTTGACATTGCAGGTGAGAAGTTCGAGGCTGCATCAAGTGGTAATGGTCCTGTAGATGCCGCTATCCGTGCTCTCAAGGTCATCATCAAGCGCAACATGATTCTCAAGGAATTTACAATCCAAGCCATCAGCAAGGGTTCCGACGACCTTGGTAAAGTCCACATGCAGGTTGAGTATGATGGACATATCTACTATGGTTTTGGTGCCAACACCGACATCGTTACGGCTTCTGTCGAAGCATATATTGACGCAATTAACAAATTTAAGAAATAAATGGGAAAGACTCTTTTTGATAAGATTTGGGACGCTCACATCGTTCAGAATGTGGAAGATGGTCCTACACAATTATATATTGACAGACTCTATGCTCACGAGGTGACATCACCTCAGGCATTCGACACACTTCGCGATAAGGGCATCAAGGCATTCCGCCCAGACCATGTTATCGCAATGCCAGACCACAACACACCTTCAGATCAGCAGGAGCGCATCGACGACCCTATCGGCAAGAAGCAGGTGGAGACTCTCGCGGCCAACTGTGCTGAGTTTGGTATCAAGCACTTCGCTATGGGTACAAAGGACAACGGTATCATCCATGTTGTTGGTCCTGAGAAGGCACTCTCACTTCCTGGCATGACTATCGTTTGTGGTGACTCTCATACTTCTACTCACGGTGCCGTAGGTGCTATCGCAATGGGTATCGGTACATCTGAGGTTGCTCAGGTACTCGCTTCTCAGTGCATTCTCCAGTCTAAGCCAAAGACTATGCGCATCAACATCGAAGGCACACTCCCTGCCGGCACTACTGCCAAGGA
>CALBJW010000158.1 GCA_937893145.1 uncultured Prevotellaceae bacterium
CAGGAATACCCATTACTGCGTATGCTGCAAAGTTCATCATATTACCCATCATACCTGCCCATTCGTATGACATACCCCAGATGTTACCAAATGGAGCAGCCATGTTGGTTACGAATGAAATCATCGCGAAGATGAAGAACATTGTGATAATCGCAACCCAATTTCTTTTTTGTTCTTGTGCCATAAATTATGGTTAAGTGGGCTCAAGAGTTTTGAAAGACTTGAGCCCATCTTTTATTAGTTAGTTTATTAGTTTAATAAAATTACTTATCTTATTGATTAAGCGAGCTTACGAGAACCGTCACCAATAACTACAGGGATAACGATTGGCTTCTTGCCGTACTTAGCTTCGAACTTCTCAACAGCAGTCTTTGTGAAGTTGTCATAGAGTTCTTCAGCAACGAGGTTGATAGTACAACCACCGAAGCCACCACCCATGATACGAGAACCAGTTACCTGGCACTCCTTAGCGATGTCGTTGAGGAAGTCAAGTTCTTCGCATGATACTTCATAGTCCTTTGAAAGACCTGCGTGAGTTTCATACATCTTCTGACCTACAGTTTCGTAGTCACCCTTTTCGAGAGCATCACAAACTGCGAGGACACGGTCCTTTTCGCCAAGAACGAATGTTGCACGCTTGATATCTTCTTCTGAGCATTCTGCCTTTACTTCTTCGAGCATTTCCCAAGTACATTCGCGGAGAGTCTCGATGTTAGCTTCTGGGTGCTTAGCAGCACAAGCCTTAGCAACACGCTCACATGAGTTACGACGGTCATTGTATGGAGAACCAGCAAGTTCGTGCTTTACACATGAGTTGATAAGAACGAGCTTATAACCCTGTGGGTTCCATGGGAAGTATTCAAATTCACCTGAACGGCAGTCAAGACGCATGAGGTTGCCCTTCTTACCGTGACATGAAGCGAACTGGTCCATGATACCACAGTTGAGACCGAGGTAGATGTGTTCAGTTGCCTGACCTGCCTTTGCACGTTCCATAGGACCAATCTTGTTGTCACCGAAGAGGTCGTTGATTGCGCATGCATAGCAAGACTCAAGAGCTGCAGAAGAAGACATACCTGCACCGAGTGGAACATCACCAGCAAATGCTGTATCGAAGCCCATTACAGGAACACCGAGCTTTTCCATTTCCTTAGCAATACCGTAGATGTAACGGAAGTGGCTTGCCTTTGGACCTGCAGGATCATCGAGTGAGAACTCATCATAGTCCTTGAGGTCGATAGAATATGCTTTGATAGTACGAGTGCCATTTGGACGAACTTCTGCGATCATACCCTGCTCAACAGCTCCTGGGAATACGAAACCACCATTGTAATCTGTGTGCTCACCGATAAGGTTAATACGACCTGGAGAAGCGTAAACTGAACCTGGCTCACCGCCAAGGTGCTTAATGAAACGACTGCGTACGTCGTCGATCTTTAATTTCATAATGTTTAAGTTTTATTAAGGTTGAAAGATATATATCATTTAAAACGTTTTAGGCATGGTTCATAATGAACCACACCTATGACGATATTATATTATACAGTCTTGAACTTGTAGATAGTCTTCTGGTTGTACTTCTCACCTGGCTTGAGAACAGTTGATGGGAAGTATGGACGGTTTGGAGAGTCTGGGAAGTGCTGAGCCTCAAAACAAACTGCTGAACGACGTGGAGCAGTGCAACCATTCTGAATCTGGAAACCAGAGAGGAAGTTACCTGTGTAGAGCTGAACACCAGGTTCAGTTGTGTAAGTCTCAAGAACACGTCCAGACTTAGGGTCTGTAAGACGAGCTGCAAGAGTCAATTCGCCTACTTCCTTCTTGTTACAGATATAGTTGTGGTCATAACCCTGACCGAACTTAATCTGCTCATCATCAGCGTCGATGTCCTGACCAATTGGCTTTGGAGTGCGGAAGTCGAATGGAGTACCTTCTACCTTGAGGATTTCACCTGTAGGGATTGATGTATCGTCTGTTGGTACATAGAAATCACAATTCATCTCAAGAATCAAGTCACCAATGTATGGAGTTGGATTGTCGATACCCTGAATTGAGAAGAATGCGTGGTGAGTAAGGTTGATGATAGTCTTCTTGTTAGTTGTTGCCATATACTCAAGAATGAGTTCGCAATCGTCAGTCCAAGTGAATTCTACAGAAATCTTTACTTCACCAGAGAAACCTTCATGACCATAAGGGAGTGTGCAGTTGAGTGTGAGGTTCTGCTCACCTGTCTGATATGCGTCCCAAACCTGTGCGTGAAGACCTGTTGGACCACCGTGAAGGTGATTCTTGCCATTGTTGATAGCAAGCTTATATTCTTTGCCATTGAGCTGGAACTTACCGTCGCAAATACGGTTGCCCCAACGACCGATAAGAGTAGAGAGATAAGGCTCATTGCCCTTGAGGTATTCATCAAGGTTGTCAAAGCCCTGAATAACATTTGCTACTTTACCATCCTTATCTGGAACCATGATTGCTGGGATTGCACCACCATAGTTACAAATAGACACTTCGTAACCATCTGCGTTTACGAGAGTGTAAAGGTCTGTCTGCTTTCCGTTGATGACCTTCTGGAAATTCTCAGGCTTAAGGCCAGAGAGTTTTGGCTGAATTGTGCTCATGATATAAATAGTTTTTTAATTAGTTATTGGAATTGCTTTTTCAATGTTGCATGAATGCAACTGCAAATATATATAAAATATTTAATACGAAAGAATGTTTTTGAAAATATTTTTCCACTTTTTTTATTTTTTTAATGAAGTAAGCAAATCTGCAACTATAAAACTGCTACCACCAACATATATGAAGTCCTCTTTGTCTGCTTCTGAAAGTGCAGTTTTGTATGCATCAATAACATTAGGGAATGATTTTCCATATAATCCATGTTGGTTTGCGAGCTGTTCTACTTCTTCGCAGTTTCTTGCTCTTTTAACAGATGCTTGAGTGAAATAATAGATGGCATTTTTAGGAAGCATGGACAATACACCGTTGATATCCTTATCGCTAACCATTCCCATTACTATTCGCAGTTGTTTGCAAGGCTGTGATGCTATCTGCTTGCTGATATACTCAAAGCCTCCGATGTTATGACCTGTGTCACAAACTACTTTTGGTTCTGTTTGGATAGTTTGCCATCTTCCCATCAAACCTGTTGTTTCGCACACGTTTGCAAAACCATATTCGATGTCATTATTATGAATAAGATGTTCTGATGCTACTTTCTGGCGGAAAATGCCAATAGCACAAAGAACTGTTGCTGTATTCTTCACCTGACATGCACCACCTAATTCGCCGTGAAGGTTGCCAAATACAGTCTCATAATCTATGCCACCTTCATCACAGAACTTATAGTTTGAAATGATGTTTTCATCTTCTGCAAAGCATATAGGTGCCTCCATCTCTTGTGCTTTTGCTTCAAATACAGGACGCGTCTCTTCGTTGTATTCACCAATAACTACAGGAACACCTTTCTTAATAATACCTGCTTTCTCGCCTGCTATCTTAGCAAGTGTGTCACCAAGGAAGCCGACATGGTCGAATGAAATGTTTGTTATTACAGAAACAACTGGTGTTATTATATTCGTGCAATCAAGTCTTCCACCAAGTCCTACCTCAACAACAGCGACATCAATTTCCTTTTCTGCAAAGTATTTGAATGCCATAGCTGTTGTAAGTTCAAAGAATGAAGGATGGAGTGGCTCAAACACATTACGATATTGTTCTACGAAGTCAATAACATATTCTTCTTCAATCATTTCACCGTTCACACGGATTCTCTCGCGGAAATCCACAAGGTGTGGTGATGTGAAAAGTCCAACTTTCAGTCCTGCAGACTGAAGGATAGCTGCAAGTGTATGAGAGGTAGAGCCTTTTCCATTTGTTCCTGCCACATGAATGGACTTGAACTTTTCGTGTGGATGACCAAAGAATTCATCAAGGTAATGAGTGTTATAGAGTCCTTCTTTATATGCTCCAGCCCCAACATTCTGGAAGAGTGGGGCAGAGTTGAAGAGATATGATATAGTTTCTTCGTATGTCATTTTTGAAGTGGTTGTTTTTGAATTGTTTGTTAGTGCTGATGGTTCTTGAAGCGACATTACATATTTGTACAGTTTCTTATAGAACGAATGGTGCGAGAGTGTTTCTGCATTACCAATGATGATGAGTTTCATTCTTGCACGAGTGATTGCCACATTCATTCTTCGCAGGTCATTGAGGAAACCAATCTGTCCTTGGTCGTTGCTTCGAACAAGTGAAATCATTATGATATCACGTTCTTGTCCCTGAAAACCATCTACAGTATTAACGCTTATCGTATTGCGAATCTGTCTGAAGAACGCATCTTTCTTGATGAGTTGGCGGATATATTGGGTTTGGAGTCGGTAAGGAGAGATTATTCCTACATCAAGTCTCTCATCAATATATCTGCGAACACCAATCTTTTCGATGTATTCTTTCAATGTGTTAACTGTAAGTTCTGCCTCTGGTTTATTGATGCGACCATGATTCTCACCCACGAACTCCTCTTTTGCTTCAAGGTCTTCACTTGTTGAAATCCAAAGCATAGGTGTGTCGTAGTCGAGGATGCCACGATGCTGAACGCTCTTGTCCGATTCTACTTGTCCGTTATAGAACCAATCAGACGAGAACTTCATTATCTCATCGTTCATGCGATACTGAACCTTGAGCAGACTAACGGCTGTTGGCTGATTCTCTACTATGCGTTCCATCAAAGTCTTTGAAAGACCTTGTTTCATAGCATCGAAACACTTGATTGTTGGAGGCAACTGCTGATGGTCTCCAGCAAACACCACACGAGATGCACGTCGAATGGCAATCCAACATGCTGGTTCAAGTGCCTGTGCAGCCTCATCGATGAAGAGGGTAGAGAACTTCTGTCCAACAAGAATTTTATTTGCAGAACCAACTAAAGTACATGCAACCACGCGTGCCTCATCAAAGAGTGATGCGTTAATTCGCATCTCAATTTCTTGTGCACGTTCCCTGAGACGAGCAATCTTCTGATGAACATTGTCTCCTTTCTTCCTGTGTTCTCTGATTTCACGAATAGTTTTGCGTATTGACCAAAGCTCTGGATAGTCAGGATGACTCTCGAATTTTCGTTCGTATGTAAATGAGAGCATCTTGTCATTTACTCGGGTAGGATTGCCAATTCGAAGGACACTTATTCCATGATCAACAAGTTTCTCTGATATCCAATCGACAGCCATGTTGCTTTGTGCGCAGACCATAACTTGAGTTTCACGTCTCAAGGTTTCATATATAGCCTCAACAAGAGTCGTTGTTTTGCCTGTTCCTGGAGGACCATGAACAATAGCAACATCCTTTGCCCAAAGCACCTCATTCACAGCTTGTTCTTGTGTTCTGTTGAGCCAAGGGAATGACATAGGAGCAAAAGTACGCTTTTCTGCCTTGATTTGTCCCCCGAATATATCTCTTAAATCAGCAAGACGGTTCTTTTTTGCGTTGACAACATCGTCCATTGCATGAAACATGGTCTTGTACGACGTTTCATCGAAGAATAATTGAACGCCTAAGTTTTCTGCGTTCTGAATGTCAATCAATGCTTGTGAAGAAGGAACGGTAACCACCATTCTATTACCATCAACAAAAGAAACTGTTGAAGCAAAAGGGTAGTACTTGATGTCATTCTTGTCCTTTAACTTGTCATCAATATATTTTGCGTTGAATGAAAAGAACTGAACAGGACGACCATATTCAAAGTTGTGTTCTATCTCTTCTTCACTATCAATGTCGTTTGTAATCTCAACAACTAACTGATTAAGTGAATTATAGTAACTGCGACCTGCAGTCACAGGGTACCAACAAAGTCCTCTCCTTACTTTTCGGTTTATACCCATCTTTTCAGTTTGAATACGAAACTCTTCTTTTTCGTTTTCGTACTCTAACTGAAGAAGTTGACGTAGTCTATGTAAATATAAAGTGCCTTGTTGCATAATCAGTTTTGTCGATACAGATTTATCGTATTATAGAATGTCAAGAATAATTAAGTCGAAAAGCATTCGTGCTACCGACTCGTCAATAGAGAGAAGATGAATGTATTTCTTTAGGAAATTGTCATAATGATTCACGAAAGAAGACACATCTTCCTTCTCCTTATATATTATTATAGACTCGCGAAGTGCATTGCTTGCATATTGAGTTGAATGTTCCTTGAGCAAAAGCAATGCGTACAAAATCCTCATGTCTGTAGAACAATCTGGATTTGTTATGATGTTTTGCAGAAGTTCAAATGCCTTGTCAACCTGTCCGTTCAACAAATAATTCTCAATCATCATCTCACGAATCTCAATAGAATTTTCATCAAGATAACTTGCCTTATAAAGAGTGTTGATGGCATCTTCATACATTTCGAGCTTCATCTGACATGTTGCTTTGTTGAGAATGAATTTCTCATTCTCATCATCTTGCTGAAGAAGCAGGTCATAGTACGATAATGCAGTATCATATATCTCAAGTTTCTGAGCAAGTTGGGCAATATGTGACATAGTCCATTTCGAGTCAGGAAGTAATGTGTCTGCCATGAGATACGTCTTGTATGCAAACTTATCTTTACCTAATTTCTGCTTACAGAAACCTACCTTTTGCCACAAGTATGCTTCATCCTCTATTTCTTTTGGTTGTATGATATCGTACATAGCAAGTGCTTCCTTATAGAATTCTTTTCGCATGAAGAACTCTGCAAGGTCAATCATCTGCTCACGATTTTCTTTCAAGAAGGAGAAACACTTTGTGTTTAATGGAGAGAAAGACATGTAAGTTTCTTTTCCTTCTGAATCAGTTGTTTTAATCTTGAATGGATTATTGAACTGATTTCCATAATTGTTGCAAACATATAAGCGATAGAGGTCAAAGATGTATGCACGACGGATGGCTTTGTTGTCCTTTTTTTTCTTTTTTGCTTCTTCTATAAGCAACGAATACTCCTCTTCTCCACCTATATGATTGCATATATCTTCCGTTACAGCATTTGCATTTAATTTGCTAAGCGATGCTAACATATACACTAATGAATACATGTCACTATTACAAAATACATCATTCGAAGCCATCAGTCTTGCATTTGAAATGATAGAATCTGTAATATCATCGTTATTAGTAAATACTGGACAATTTATGTCGAAAGGATATAGCCAATGAGGAATCTTATTGAAGAATGGATAACCCTTCATGTAACGGAAGGTTGACATATATACATCCGCTCCATCATGGACAAGTTCAGTCATCGCTTTGAGCGACTTCTTTACTTTAGAGTTTTCTAACCACTCTGGGTTTTCTCCGTTTCGAGTCATCTCGTTCTGGAGGTCCTGAGCAGATGTGCTTGTGTTCGGTTTATGATGGCTTAATATAGTCGGAATAATGTCATTAGCCATCTTGCTTGTCACCTTATCCGTAATGGCGGTGTACTGAAGCATCGTTATTGTTGAGAAAATCTCGTTGATGAAATGTGCATTGTCTGCATACATTTCTAATCGCGATGTTATCTCAGGATAGCATGTCAATCTTGAATCGTACCATCTTATGGCTAATGCAATGCCAACAATAGCACGCTGATTGATATCACCTTCTTCATTCAAATAGGCATCAAAGAGAAAATGCAGTTTTCTGACATCAAAAGTTTCAAGGAGTCCGAAGGTAACTGCACTAATAAAAACAGCTTTGTCGAAAACTGCTATCTTATCAGAGTTGAGCAGACTGATTGCTTCGTTATAATCGCTTTTCTTCCAGACATTAGATGTCCATGTCCAATCAAAGAGTTTGCAAATCTCTTCATCATGGTCCGAATCACAGAGGTTTACCTCAAGTCGTTGAATGATATTTTCGAAGGTAGTAGTTTGCACCGACTTATGTGCAACTAAATATTTCGCTTTGTTATTTTCCTTTTTGATATAGTTCAAGCGATCTGCCTGGTCAACAATGCTAAACAGAGCACGCTTGATGTCATCTCTTCTTGCAGAGCAGTCTTTATCCATGTAGCCTTGCAACATATATGTAAGCATGGCTGTGTATGTGTTCTGCACTTCTTCGAGAGTTGTTATAAGGTCATAATTCCCCAACTCCTCAACTTGTTTTCTCAATTCTGTGATAGCAAGTGAGAGGTTACTTTCCTTAAGATATTTTTTAATTTTAGCAGAACTCATTATTTGTGTATAAATGTTGTGTCAACGAGTGATTTGTATGTTGTACCTTTTGTTATAAGTTTTCGTCCAAGCAACCAGACGTTTACTTTGTCAAGAAGAGAATCGGATGGTAGTTTTGCAGGAGAAATATCCTTATACTCAAATATAGTATCAGGTGTTTCAATCGTCAATTCTCTTGGTATATAATTTAATGGATATTCTTTCTTATTGTTGAGTTGGGCAACAGAATGTTGATAAGCATCGATAACCTTTTGGATATCATCTTTGTGTTCCTTGATGGTCTTGTCATTAAAAACAAGTGTTGCCATGTAGTTGAGCCCAAGTTTAGAACTTGTTATCAAGAGTTTTCCTCCCCATAATGCAGTAGCGTTTGTAGTGTATGGTTCTGGAAGTAATGCTCCATCGTACTGGTTTTGATTAGTCATCTGTGTACGAAGAGAAATGTCATTGATTTGTGGTTTGTTTAAGTCTTCTGATGCAATCTTCACCGACTCAAGAATCTTGTCAGTTGTGAAGTCGAGCATCGAATGTCGGGTGATGGCTATAATCTTTTCCTTTATACTGTTTGTATTGAAAAGACGAGCAGCTTTTGCTGTTACAAGAGACAATTCTGGATTCATAGCCATAACAACCTTGACAGAATCACCTTTCGAACGCCACAGACTTGCTTTAACAATGTCTGTTACAGCACCGTCAACTATGCCACGAGTGAAAGCTGTGTCGGCATCCATCGAACTCTTGTATGTGATGAGCTTTACCTTCACCCCTAAAGAATCGAATATTCCTTCTGCATCAGCATAATAAAAAGGAATACAGTCGTATACTGGAAGAACTGCAATGACGAGTGCAGCAGAGTCTTCTTCTGTTGCATTGCCCTTATCTGTTTTTCCGCCACATGAAAAGAGGGAGAGTAGGGAGATAGTAAGAATTATATAAATGAAATTCTTCATTCGTTTCGAGTAAAAAGGGCAACTTCCTTCGAGCTGAAGTAAGTTGCCCTTGTGATTATCTTCCGATATATATAGGATAATCCTAAAATCGGTTAGTTTGTTAGCTTATTATTCGCCCTTAACAGCAGCTACACCTGGGAGAACCTTACCTTCGATAGCTTCGAGGAGAGCACCACCACCTGTAGAGATGTAAGAAACCTTGTCAGCGAGACCGAACTTGTTAACACAAGCTACAGAGTCACCACCACCGATGAGTGAGAATGCACCTTCAGCAGTTG
>CALBJW010000159.1 GCA_937893145.1 uncultured Prevotellaceae bacterium
CGAAGAATGCGGTTATCGGTGCTTGTCATTACACGGGGGCTGTGTGGGTGGCAGCGGGGAATAAGAATAACCTCACTCGTGAGCGGTTGGAGTGTTTGAGAAACAGGAGGGTGATTGTGATTCCTGATGCTGATGCAGTAGAGGAGTGGAAGAGGATATTGCTTCCTATGGAGGACCTTGCGGTGTTTGAGTTCTCGGAGTTCTGCGATGTGGAGTTGAAGAAGTTGGGCAAGACGGGTGATGTGGCGGATTATATAATTGACACCTCTAAAGATTAGGTTCAAATGGGGTTATCATTGTCAGTCTGCAAGTTTTTTTATAAAAACTTTGTGGACTGATATTTTTGTTGTACTTTTGCGAATAATTTCTGAATAAAAAACGACAAGACGGGTTCTTGTGACCTGAATAGAAGATAACGGCTTATGAAAAGAATGGTGGTTGCACTGCTGGCTCTGATGCCTTTGATGGCGATGGCTGATAGTATAGATGTGAAGAGTTTCGTGTATCAGGGACCTTACGAGATGGGGGCTCCTGTGATGCTCGACTCGGTGGATGTGAAGGCGAATAAGTATGATGCGAGTTCGCTGCTCGAACAGAAGGTGAGGGTGGCGGAGAAGGAGGGAGTGCGCTTTGAGGGTGCTTTCGCTCCTGTGGTGGAGGGTAAGTATGCGCTCCACACGCTCAGCTTCAGTGTGCAGAATGCCCGCTTCCAGAAGGTTAAGGTGTCGGTGAAGGGACTGAAGCACTGTAAGGTGATGGTGGACGGTGAGGCGGCGAATGGTTCGCTGTCGCTCGCTCCTTCGCGCCATGAGGTGGTGATAAAGTACCTGTCGGCTCCTGATGAGAAGATGGACTCGCTCAAGGTGGCTGTGGAGGTAGGTTCGAAGGAATGGGTGCAGATTGTGCCTCAGCAGATGGAGGATAGTGGTATGCGCCCTTATACGATAAAGGATGTGCTGCTGGGTGAACGCATCACGGGTGTGAGTATGTCGCCTAACGGCAAGTATGTCATAGTACGCAAGTCGGTGACTGAACCTGGTGGTCGCACCTCTGCTCGTTGGGAGGTGAGGAATGTGGCTTCGGGCGGCTTGGTGGATGTGCAGGAGAGGAGCATCTCGTGGATGCCTCGCACGAACAAGTACTGGCGCGTGAAGGACAATGTGAGTGGTAAGGGCAAGAGCCACGACATGGTGGTGAAGGACCCAGTGACTCGTGTGGAAACGGTATGGGCTAAGGATGTGCCTAATGAATATTTTGTTGTTGCTCCTACGGAGGACTACCTCGTGGTGTCGCGCACTCAGGAGGGACGCAAGGAGGATACTGGGGTGTATCAGGTACTTGAACCGGACGACCGCCAGCCGGGATGGCGCAACCGACAGACGCTGGACCTGTATGATGTGAAGTCGGGTGTGACTCGTCCGCTCACCTTCGGCAATCATAATGTGTATCTCCTGGACATCAGTCAGGATGGACGATACCTGTTGATGATGAAGTCGGAGAGTCGCCTCACTCAGCGACCTACTACGGTAAGCACTATATACAGACTCGATGTGAAGACTATGGACCTCGAAACTATAGTGGAGAAGGACGGATTTGTGGCGAGTGCTGCGTTCAGTGCTGATGGCAAGAGTGCTGTGGTGATGGGTTCGCCTGAGTGTCTTGGTGGCATAGGTAATGTGTTGCCTGAGGGTGTCATCCCAAGCAGCATAGACAACCAGTTGTACTTGTACGATTTCGCTTCGAAGAAGTTCGCTCCTCTCACAAGAGACTTCGCTCCATGTGTGCAGTCGGTTAGTCTGTCGGCTGCGGATGGCATGTTCTACTTCACTGCGGAGGACAAGGACTGTGTGCATCTGTACCAGCTCAATCCAAAGACTAAGAAGATACGACAGGTGAAGGAACCGGAGGACATGGTGTCGGGCATGTCGGTAGCTTCGGGAACGGGTGCTATAGCCTTCTACGGACAGGGTGCCATGAATTCGGACCGCCTATATACCATCAGTCCTAAGTCGATGAAGGTGACTCTCATGGAGGACCTGAGTGCTACACGACTTGATGGCATCAAGATAGGTGAGTGTAAGGCTTGGACATACGTTAATGCTCAGGGCGACTCGATATGTTGCCGCTACTACCTGCCTGCCGACTTCGACAAGACAAAGAAATATCCGATGATTGTGAACTACTATGGTGGTTGTTCGCCTACGGGCAGAGCTTTCGAGAGCCGTTACCCTCACCATGCTTACGCAGCATTGGGATATGTGGTATTGGTGGTTAACCCACACGGTGCAACAGGATTCGGACAGGAATGGTCGGCAGCACATGTCAACACGGCTGGTCGTGGTCCTGCTGAAGACATCATCGAATCGACAAAGGCGTTCTGCAACGAACACGAATGGGTGAACGCAAAGAAGATAGGGTGTATAGGTGCCAGTTACGGAGGATTCATGACTCAGTATCTGCAAACCGTGACAGACATCTTCGCTGCTGCGGTTAGTCATGCGGGCATCAGTGACCACACCAGCTACTGGGGATATGGTTACTGGGGCTACTCATACAGCGAGGTGAGCATGGCAAACAGTTATCCTTGGACTCGCAAGGACCTCTTCGTGGACCAGAGTCCGCTGTTCAATGCAGACAAGGTTCACACTCCACTCCTCTTCGTGCATGGAGATGCTGATGTCAATGTGCCTGTGAACGAGTCTATACAGATGTTTACAGCCCTCAAGTTGCTCGGCAGAGAAACGGCTATGGTGCTTGTGAAGGACCAGGACCACCACATACTTGAGTACGACAAGCGAATGAAGTGGCAGAACACCATCTGGGCATGGTTTGCAAAGTGGTTGCAGGACGATGACACATGGTGGAAGGAGATGTATAAATAGAAGATGACGATATGGACATTTCATATATTCTAACCCCTCTGATTGGTGGTGTGATTGGTTACATCACCAATGATATAGCAATAAAGATGCTGTTTCATCCACACGAGGCAAAGTATGTGATGGGACACAGAGTGCCGTTCACTCCGGGTATCATACCGAAGGAGAAGGCAAGGATTGCTCGTTCGTTGGGTGATGCGATAAGTGTGAACCTGATGAACAAGGAGGTGCTGGAGAAGACTCTGCTCGGCGATGAGATGATAGAGAAGATGATGGCGAGCGTGGATGGTTTTTGCGAAGCACAGAAGAAGAATAACGAATCGCTGCTCTCGTTCGCGGCACATTATCTGCCAGAAGAGGACATAAGACAGATAGCAAGCAGTGTGGCGGGAGAACTGGAGGGACAGATAACGAAGTCGCTCGCTGGTTCGGACTTCGGAGCGCAGATAGCGGGCATCGTGATTCGCCATGCTGTGGAGAAGACCTCGAAGGGACTGCTCGGCGTGTTTGGAGCAAACAAGGTGATGGAGACCGTTGCCATAGTGGCTGAACCGCTGTTGGCGAAGCAGATAAACGAGATGATACACCAGAATGCGGGTAGCATGGTGCACGACATGGTGGAGAACCAGAGCAGGGACTTCCTGAAGTTGCCTATGTCCACCTTCTTCGCTAACCACGAGGAACAGATACAGCAGGCTAAGTCGGCTCTCTTGTCGGCATACAAGACTATCATACTGGAGCATCTGCCACGCATACTCTCTACGCTGAACATCAGCCAGATTGTGGAGGGACGCATCAACGAGATGGATATGGCGGAGATTGAACCTCTCATCTATGATGTGATGGACAAGGAGTTGAAGGCTATCATCTGGTTGGGTGCTGGATTGGGTGCAATCATTGGATGCGTGAATTTGGTGATATAGGAAGACCCTCCCCCTGCCCCTCCCATTAAAAGGGAGGGGAGTAGGATGGGGGGTAAACTTGGGAGTAAAAACATATAAACCCATAAACCAATAAACATATAAACCCATAAACCGTATAAATAGATGGATTCGTTGTCAAAGAGTGATAGGAGGGTGGTGTTGCTGCTTGTGGTGGTGGCTGCTGTGTGCTTGTGCTTGATGATGATGAAGGGTGCTTTTGGGCATGAAGGTGAAAAGGTGAGAGGGGATGAGGTTGAAAGGGTGAAGGATGGAGAAGGTGAGGAGGAGAGAATGGAGCGTGGCACGTTCGACCCTAACACGGTGGATTCGTTGACACTCGTGGGGTATGGGTTGGGAAGCATACAGATTCGTTCGTTGCTGAACTACCGAAGACATGGAGGACGGTTTGAGGAAGCATTGGCTGTGAGTCGTTTGTGGAACTGGACCGATGAGGATGTGACTTATCCCGCTGCAGCCACGACCGTTATTCGTGACAAGGCGGATCCTTTCCTCCCGAGGGAAATCAAGTTCAG
>CALBJW010000160.1 GCA_937893145.1 uncultured Prevotellaceae bacterium
TAAAAGAAATAGGAGGGTTGGCATTCGAAGGCTGCACTGGGCTGACAGAAATACAAATACCCAATTCCGTAAAAATTATCGAAGAATATGCATTCCAATATTGCACTGGGCTGACAGAAATACAAATACCTAATTCCGTAATAATTATCGAAGAATATGCATTCTCCTACTGTATGTAACAATGCCGAAACAACCATGAACAACGCAAAACAAGATTGAATAAAATACTGAAAATCAACAGTATTTAAATTTTAACATTTCGAGATTCATATTTGGTGGTTCCGAATTTTCTGCCTAATTTTGCACCGTATTTCTATCGCGGAGAATCTTCGGAGCTTTATTTTTGTCACTTTGTGAAGCCTGTTTACCCGGGATGACGAGCGTTTACAATGGTTGACAAACTTGGGGCAAGTAGATGCAGTTTGCAACATCGTGCAAGGAATTTACATGTGTTGACAACGGTTTACATGGAGTGACTTGCGGTGGAGATATGTAATGATGTACAAATCTCAAATCATCGCGAACAATGAATATCACAAGAAAATGCGCCCATTGCGGCAAGGAGTTTACTCCACAATCAGGCAGCCAGAAGTATTGCTGTGAGCAGTGTGCTGATACCGCCAAGCAGAACAAGAAGAAGCAGAAGCGAGAGATGTTCAAGGCAATAGAACCGATGGCTATGGTTCAGTGCCAGGAGTATCTGACTTTTGCCAATGCAGCCACCCTCATGGGTTGCACTCGCCAATACATTTACAAGTTAGTCGGTCAAGGAAGATTGAAAGCCTCACGTCTAAGCCGACGCATGTCTCTCATCAAGAAGTCTGATATTGAGGATTTGCTTGATGCAAGTCCATACGAGCGAGTCCTCCCTATGGCAAAACCAAAGGGAAAGAAGCCAGAGACAAAGAAGCCTGCATCCATCTATCAGGATGCCGAGGAAGTCCTTGACTACTATTCTGGAGAAGATGTCATGCGCATCTATAAGGTCAAGCAATCATGGCTATACAGTCGTGCCAAGGCACACAAGATACCTATGT
Organism: uncultured Prevotellaceae bacterium; assembly: GCA_937893145.1. Classification (GTDB taxonomy): domain Bacteria; phylum Bacteroidota; class Bacteroidia; order Bacteroidales; family Bacteroidaceae; genus Minthosoma. The sequence continues at coordinate 1,038 of CALBJW010000160.1, forward strand.
GTAAGATTGCAGGTAAGACATACTACAGCAAACGCCATGTTGACGAGCATTTCAGTGGTGTTGACGTAAGCAGCATCACTGAATGGCTGACTACAGAAGAAGTGGCTTCAACATACTCGATGCATCCACAAGCGGTAAGGGCATACGTGAATCGCCACCGCATCCCAAGCAAGCGTGAATATGGCAAGACCTACTATTCAAAGCAACACCTTGACGAACTTCGCCGCATGGATCTGGCGAACGACGAACGCTATATGACGGTTGAGGACGTAAAGCAGATGTATGGACTTACCGCAGCGAACATCAGTCATATTGTGCGTGTAAATAAGGTAGAAAAAGTCAAGGTCGGAGTGAGGAATCTACTCCTAAGAACCGACATAGAAAGAGTGATGAATGAACGAAAAATGAAGGGATTACAGGTCTGAGGTCTAACAAATTTCAGAAAGACATGCTGATTCTAAACTGATTCTGTACTGACAGAAAATGATAGGTGTCAGCATTATATCATTTCCGAAATTTGCCGATGCTAAGAGAGCCTTAGCCTTGATTTTTCAACTTTAACCGTATTGTATTATGAATATTTGCAAGACAGTAGCCCTCCGTACCCGACCTATCAAGAACGGTACACAACTTTCGTTTTATCTCGACTACTATCCTGGTTATCGTGATGAAGAGAGCATGAAGACCATCCGTCATGAATCGCTTGGCATCTACATCTATGCCAAGCCAAAGAATCAGCGTGAGAAACTTTACAATGAGACCATGACTGAGAAAGCAGAAGCCGTTCGTTGCAACCGATTCGAGAGCATTGTAAACGAACGATACGACTTCTTTGACCGCAACAAACTCCGTGGCAGTTTCCTTGACTACTTCAAAAAGAAAGCAGACAAGAAGAACACCAAGTGGCAGAATGTGTACAAGTACTTTGAGAAGTTCGTGGAAGGCAAATGCACCTTTGAGGAAATCAATGTTGACCTATGTGTCAAGTTCATGGAGTTTCTGCTTACAACGACTCAGTTGAAGCATCCAACAGTCAAGTTGCACACAAACACCGCTTCCGGCTATTGGTCAACCTTCCGTGCAGTTCTCCATACCGCCTATCGTGAGCACAAGATTAAGGACAATCCTAATGGCTACCTTGACAGGATTGACACCATCCCAACCGAAAAAGAGCATCTTTCCCAGCAGGAACTTATCACTCTTGCAGAGACTCCATGCAAGCATCATGTGTTGAAGGAAGCATTCTTGTTTTCATGCCTCACAGGACTCAGAAAGAGCGACATAATGGCACTTACTTGGAACAAGATTCAGCCATATGGTGATGGAGGCATGTTTATCACTGTACGTATGCAGAAGACCAAGCAGCTCATAAAGAACCCTATCAGCGAGGAAGCACTTGAACTCATTGGATTTTACGATGAGGATGCCGACCGTAAACCTACAGACAAAGTATTTGTGGGGCTGAGAGATTGTATGACACAGAAGCCATTGAAGGACTGGCTTGACGCAAGTGGCATCACCAAGCACATCAGCTACCACTGTTCTCGCCATACCTTCGGTTCTCTTCAAGCTGATGCCGGAACAAGCATCTATGCCATCCAACGAATGCTCGGACACAAGAATGTCGAGACCACTCAGATCTATGCTGACATGAGTGATGAGACCAAGAAGGCTTCTGTTAATCGTATCACGCTGAAGCCAACAACGAGTCCTGCACCAGAACCAGATGCGCCAATATCAGTACAGGTTAACCCTGCTGAGAGTGCTTAGGAGGTTATGAAGATTGCTAAGGAAAGCCACATTGTAAGGGGGGACTAAAATGTTCTCCCTTAAATTTTACTATCGGTACAAATCAACTTAATTCCGTTGATTCTTTGAAATCAAGTGAAATCCTTTGATTTTGGATGGTAATACATGCGTTGTGCAAGATAGAACTATCACAATATGTTAAAAAATCAAATAAATTAGCTTGATTTTGTAAAATCAACCATAATCATTTGACTTAATCAAGAAAATGTGTTACCTTTGCATCAACAAATCGTTTATATCTATGATTAAAGGTGTTATAACAGGAGATTTGGTCAACTCCACCAATATTGCAGTCGAATGGCGACAGACTGTTGTAGATGCATTAAATGCGTGTGTCACTGACTTTTCGCCACTGACCCCTATAAAAATAGAGATGTACCGAGGCGATAGTTTTCAGGTCGTTGTGGATAATCCTGAACTCTCGCTGACTGTAGCTATCGCACTTAGGGCAAAACTTCGTGCTTCTACACCCGAAAAGAAGGAGATATGGGATGCCAGAATTTCTGTTGGAATCGGTGATGTTTCCTTCGAAAGCGACAATATAGTTACCAGTGATGGCGAGGCATTCAGATTGTCAGGTAGAGCTTTTGACGCTATGGGCAAGAAAAAACTGACAATAACCACACCGTGGCTAGAATTCAACAATTCAATGGAACTTGTTACACGCTTCGCAGATGATGTTGTATCTTCATGGACTGTCAAACAGTCAAAAGTTGCATATCACT
>CALBJW010000161.1 GCA_937893145.1 uncultured Prevotellaceae bacterium
GCATTGATTCTAAATTGGAGAAGGAAGGAGAAGAGAATTCTGAGAGTAATGACGATGGTGATGAAGAGTTTATTCTCGGTGGTCCAGTACCATTTGAGGCAGGACTGGTAAAAGATGGTGGGGACATTCAGAAAATAAGGTTTTGTTGTTTTATAAACAAGCCAGGAGATGGAAATTGGATAATGGATTCTGTCAAGACTCTTGAGGACTACTCGCTGATGCTGTTGCGTTTGGAGGTCATGTGGTATTCATACAGAAACGCTGATCGTCACGAGAGTTGTAGAATCGATAGTATTGCAACAGACTACATTTTGGAAAAGACAAAATTTATCTATGAGGATTATAAGAAATATTATGAAATGGAACTCTGGGGATTGCCTTACTTGTTTACTGCCTATGTAAACGGTAAGGTGACTATCACATGTGATAAAGCATTGTTTGGCAAAGAGGCAGGTGAAGATTTATCAGAGCATTTCCGTATTAAACCTGTAGATCTAGATTTTATGCCTGTTGGAATAGAATCGCCATATATGTTATATAATTTTTATGATGACCTTCCGAAATACATGAATGAGTTCTTCGTCGAAGAGTCATGGATTAATGATGTGTATTATCTGGACATGCCAGTAGCACCAGAAGAGAAGTACGATGAATTGACATTCCATCTAACAATGCCAATCAAGAAGGAATCTGTTCGTCGTTCAATAGCTCAGGGTGCCAATGGAGTAGATAAACCTATGCAGATGATAGATGAGGTGTACGAAGCAGATTGTCTCATCAAGTTCAATTGGTAGAGTGCAGGTAGATAGTTGGTAGAAAAAGGTCAAGGGACAGTCAATGAACCACCCAGTAAAATCAATCATTTTTCATTTGATTCATGAACCTGTCCCTTGACGCACTTTCATTGAGATGAAATGTTTTTTCATACTTTGATAATTGTTTTTTGGGGTTGTCTTTTTATATAATAATGCAGAACAAGCTGTTTTCTTGCACCGTTTGTCATAAATTTTCAATAATTTTGCAAAAAAGTTGTTCTTGCGATGCAAGATTTTAGGTTGTACATCATTATATAATAAAAACATAATAGTATTGGCGACATTCGGTAAACATAGAAATGCTCTATACCGTGATAAGGAGGAGACCGTAAAGGAACTCTTCCTCAATCATGGTGGCCGTTTGTATGCCATCTGTTTAAGATACCTCAACCATGAGGATGATGCTAAGGATGTTTTGCAGGAGACATTCGTGAAGGTGTATGAGGGAATGGATTCCTTCAGATATATTGGGGAAAAGGAACTTAAGAACTGGTTGAAGCGTATCTGCATAAATGAATGTTTGACATGTATTCGTGAGAGAAACAAGATGAAGATGTTTGAGCTGGAAGAGGGTGTAGATGTTGTGGATGAAGAGGCAGATGTGGACGATGTTCCTCCTGAGGTGGTTCACGAACTCCTGTGTCAGTTGCCTGTGGGATACAGAACGGTACTCAACATGTATGTGTTTGAACAGATGTCGCACAAGGAGATTTCATCGGTACTTGGCATATCTGTTGGTACATCGATGTCGCAGTTGAGCAGGGCAAAGGCTGTGTTGGCAAAACTCATTAATAATCATAAAAAAAGGAATGCAGATGAAGGACGATAAATTCTACAGCGACTTGCGCAACAAGCTTTCCGACATGGAAAAGCCTGTTCCTGAGGATGTGTGGGCATCCGTCCAGCAACGAATCAGCGAGTCTGGTTCGGCTGCTGCATCTGCATCGCCAGAAAAGAAGAATGAAAGCAAACATCGTTCGCTCATTCCGTTGTATGTGAGTTCGGCAGTTGCAGCGTGTATTGCAGTAGTTGTATTGGTGTTCGGTCCACACTTTATGAATAAAGGGGCAGACAATACGGTTTTTGAATCAACCATTGTAGAGAAAGAAGGTAAGGCGGAAAGTGCTGTTCAACCAAATGTTGCAGACAATATCACGGTTGACAAACCTTTGTTGGTGGTGCATCAACCAAAAAGGATTGCAGCAATCAATGTCAATCCAGGCACATCAGAAACGGAATCGGTGGATAGCATAGCACAAGATGTTGAGGAGGATGTAAGCGAGTCTGCTTCTACAAATACGGAGAAGGCGGAGAAGGAATCTGATAAACAAAGTCAACTTGTGGCTAAGACCACTTATTCGCCAACGGTTCTTGAAGTGAAACCAAAAACCTGGAAGAAGGACATTCGTTTGGCTGTATATGCAAACGGACTGGCAGGCAATCTGGTTGCACATGTTCGTGATGATATGCCTTTAGGTGATAACATATATGATAGTGGTTCGAACGGAATGGGTTCTAATCCACCATCTGCAGAAGATACTCTCAGCAACAATGTGAAGCGATTCGGCATTGCTCGCACGAAGTATTTACAGAACAAGGAAGTGATTGAAGAAACACATAACATACCTATCAGGATAGGTGCTTCTGTGAGGTTCAACCTCAATAAAGGGTTTAGTTTGGAGAGTGGTCTTTCATACACATTCCTGAAGTCTTCGGTCGTGCTGAAAGAAGCTATATCAATTGGTGGATATAATGTACATACAGAACAGCAGACTTTACATTATGTTGGCATACCTCTTTATCTGAGTTACTCCTTTGTGCCTTCAAAGACATGGGATTGCTATGTCTCACTTGGAGAAGAAACATCCCTCCTCGTTAATGGCAAAATAGGAGGTGAGTCGGTAGGGGAACATCCTGTTCTATTGTCGGTAGGGGGTAGGGCAGGTGTTCAGTACAACATCATTCCAATGCTTGCCATCTTTGCAGAACCTGGTGTGGACTATTACATAAATACAGGCGGGCAGTCGCTCCATACCACCTACAAGAAGAATCCTTTTGTCTTCAACATCAAAGCAGGATTGCGACTGAACCTCGGCAAACCAAAGAAGTAGATATGTATTTTCTCTTTAATCAATTCTATTTTTTGGAAGTATGAAATAAATAAAGTATATTTGAGGCGGTTTAATCAAATGTATGTCTGCCCCTTGTCTCAGCTTTAATGTATGTTGTGTAGGATAAAATAAAAAATTTAGTTGTTTTTTGTAAAAAAGTTGTTCTTGCGATGCAAGGTTTTCGGTTGTTTGTCATTATATAAGAAAACGGAGTTGCCTTGACAACATTTAAAAACATAAACAACGATGAAAGAAAAATTATTTTTATTGCTACTCCTTTTATGTGGAGTATTAGTTTCTTGTGACAAAAACACAGGTGAAGAAGAAGGTTTGCTTTGTGGCATTGGTCCTGTGCCCTCTCATGAAGGATATTTATATGATGGTGGAGATATTTATGGAATATTCTTTTGTTGCTTGATAAATAAGCCGGGAGATGGGAATAGGAATATGGGAACGGTCAAGACTCTTGACGATTACTCGCTAATGCAGTTGCGTTTTCATGTAATGTGTGCTACATACAGAAATCCAGATCGTTATGAGAGTTATAGAATCGATAGCATAGCAGAAGACTACATGAAGGAAAAGGCTAATTTTATGTATGAGGACTATATGAAATATCGTGATATTAAAGGTATGGGGTGGCCTTCAGTGCTTACTGCCTATGTAAACGGAAAGGTGACTATGACGTGTGATAAAGCATTGTTTGGCAAAGAGGCAGGTGAAGATTTAGGAGAGCATTTCCGTATTAAATCTATAGGCCAAGGTTGTATGCCTGTTGGAATAGAGTCCCCATATCTGTTATATAATTTTTACGATGACCTTCCAAAATACATGAATGAGTTCTTTGTCGAAGAGTCATGGATTAATGATGTGTATTATCTGGACATGCCAGTAGCACCAG
>CALBJW010000162.1 GCA_937893145.1 uncultured Prevotellaceae bacterium
TTAAACTCGGATATTATCATCTTACACCTGGAATGACAGAGGTCGAGGATGAATACGAAGAAGGTTCACGAAGTTATAGCATCACCTCACCATTCCAGCAAGTAAAGCACTACAAGGCGGTACTTGACAACTCTTTCCATTTGGGTGAAGGGTACCTAAAGACCATTATCGGTTATCAGCAGAATCACCGTCAGGAATTTGAGAAAGCTGATGAATGTGGTCTTGATTTTCGTCTGCATACGATGAATTATGACATTCGATACGTCTCTCCTGAATGGAACGGATGGAAAATGAATGCAGGTGTGAGTGGTATGTATCAGAAGTCGGAAAACCATGGTGAGGAATTTCTTATCCCTGCTTACAATCTCTTTGATGTAGGTGTGTTTAGTACGGTCAGCAAGACATTTCTCGAACGATTGCACCTGAGCGGCGGTCTTCGCTATGACCACCGCCGCCTGCATTCTTTGGCTCTGGAAGATGAAGGCGAAGAACGCTTCTCGGAGTTCAGACGCAACTTCGGAGCCTTGTCAGGAAGCCTTGGTGCAATCATAAACATTAATGAGCATCTTGATCTAAAGGCAAATATCTCACACGGTTTCCGTGCCCCAAACATGAGCGAACTAGGCAGCAATGGAGAACACGAAGGTACTTTCCGGTACGAACTTGGCAATCATGACCTAAGGGCTGAACATAGTTTGCAGTTCGATATTGGTATGGATTACTCTACAGAACATTTCTCTGCATCTGTTGCTCTCTTTGCCAATCGTATCAGCAATTACATTTATCTCAGCCGTAGTGGGAGCGATGTTGACGGCACACCTGCCTACCAGTTTACATCGGGTGAAGCCCGCCTGCTTGGTGGAGAAATACGTCTAATCTGGCACATCATCCGTCATCTGCATTTCGAAAATGCCATTTCGTATGTTGATGCCAGACAGTTGAACGCTGATGATGCACATCGCTATCTGCCCTTTACTCCTGCACCCCGCTGGCTATCAATTTTGCACTACGACATTCCGTTTAACGTGAAAGTCATTCGAGGCTTATTTGCAGAACTCGAAGCCGATACCAACTTTCGTCAAAGCAACGTGATGACAGCCAACAACACAGAGACACCGACACCAGCCTATACGCTCGTAAACATCTCTCTCGGTACAGACATTCATCTTCATGGTGGTCGCCACTTATGTTCCATCGGCATCACAGCAACCAATCTCCTGAACACAACTTATCAGTCACACCTCAGTCGCATGAAATATGCTGACACATTCCCTTTTACCGGTCGTCACGGATTCAATAATATGGGGCGTAACATTGGTTTCAAACTGTTGTTTCCAATAGATTTGTAAAATCTTTATTCTTGATTATTCTTTAACAAAATAAGGTGGCAAGCTTTGACTTACCACCTTATTTATATATAAAACTAAATGCGAATTATTAGTCAGCGAGCTTAGCCTTGATGAACTCACGGTTGAGACGAGCGATATTTGCGATAGTCTCACACTTAGGACATACAGCCTCACATGCGCGAGTGTTAGTACAGTTACCGAAGCCGAGTTCGTCCATCTTAGCAACCATCGCCTTAGCACGCTTAGCAGCTTCTACGCGACCCTGTGGGAGGAGAGCGAGCTGAGATACCTTAGATGAAACGAAGAGCATAGCAGAACCGTTCTTACAAGCTGCTACACAAGCACCACAACCGATACATGATGCGCAGTCCATAGCCTCATCAGCATCTGGCTTAGGGATAAGGATTGCGTTAGCATCCTGTGGAGCACCTGTGCGAACTGTTGTGTAACCACCAGCCTGGATGATCTTATCGAATGCTGTACGGTCAACCATACAGTCCTTGATAACAGGGAAACCTGCTGAACGCCATGGCTCAACTGTTACAACGTCACCATCCTTGAACTTACGAACATAGAGCTGACAAGTTGTAGCACCGCGCTCAGTCTTACCGTGTGGAGTACCGTTGATATAAAGTGAACACATACCGCAGATACCTTCGCGGCAGTCGTGGTCGAATACGAATGGCTCCTTGCCTTCTGCAATGAGTTCCTCATTAAGGATATCAAGAGCCTCGAGGAATGAAGTGTCGTCTGGGATGTTCTTCAACTCGTGTGAATCAAAGTGACCTGCATCCTTAGGACCATTCTGCTTCCAAAATTTTACTGTGAATGATATATTTGCCATTGTGATTAGTTCTTATAGTTACGAGTTTGTACCTTGATTGCTTCATACTCGAGTGGCTCCTTGATGAGAGTTGGTGCAGCAGCATCAGTACCCTCATACTTCCAGCAACCTACATAGAAGAAGTTAGCATCGTCACGCTTTGCTTCACCTTCTTCAGTCTGGTGCTCCTCACGGAAGTGACCACCACAAGATTCCTCACGAGAGAGAGCATCGAATGCGATGAGCTTACCCATTGTGATGAAGTCGTCGAGGTGGATAGCCTTGTCAAGCTCAACGTTGAGACCTTCGCGGCTTCCTGGGATGAAGAGGTTAGTGTCGAATTCCTTGCGAAGTTCGTCGATGAGCTTGATACCCTTCTCAAGACCTTCCTTAGTACGACCCATACCGATGTATTCCCAACAGATGTGACCAAGTTCCTTGTGGATAGAGTCAACAGAACGCTTACCCTTGATGTTCATGAGCTTCTGGATACGAGCCTCTGTAGCAGCCTCAACCTCAGCAAACTCTGGAGCATCAGTAGAGATGCGTGGCCAGATAGCCTGGTCAGCGAGGTAGTTCTGGATAGTGTAAGGGAGAACGAAGTAACCATCAGCAAGACCCTGCATGAGAGCAGATGCACCAAGACGGTTAGCACCGTGGTCAGAGAAGTTACACTCACCAATAGCGAAGAGACCAGGAATAGAAGTCTGGAGTTCGTAGTCAACCCAGATACCACCCATTGTG
>CALBJW010000163.1 GCA_937893145.1 uncultured Prevotellaceae bacterium
TCTCATCGGAGTAGCCGAAGGAGTTGACCCCGATGCCGGAAGTGAGGTCGATATATTCCTTGCCGTCCTCGTCGCGCACGAGCGCGCCGTCCCGCCAGATCTTCAGCGCGTAGCAACGCGACTTGGTCTGCCCGCTCACGCCCGTTCCGTTGTGGTTCGCGAAGAGGTAAAGCGTGACGCCGAGGTCGAGCTCGCCCGTCGCGGCGGGGTCGTTCGCCCAGTCCAGGACGACATTCCCGTCTCCGTCCGTGATGGTGGCGGTCTGCGATCCGTCGCGGAGCGCCGACTCGACATGATAAAGCGTGTTGACGGACGCCTTCACCTTCGTTGAGAAGTAATTGTCATAGCCGAACATCCAGCCGTTGCTGTCGTACCACAGCAGCATAATGCGCTGTCCCGCGGCGCTCTTCGCCGAGCAATACCCGCCGTCGCTTGGCAGCGCAACCCACAGCATGTCCGACTCCATCGAGAGTCCGCTTTGCGCGTTGATGCCGAGGTCGACGTACTGCGAGCCGTCCGACTCGACGTAGTCGACAAACTTGACCTCTGTCGAGAACAGAACCTGTGCACCGCCAAAAGCCGCGCACAACAATGTGATCATGAGTTTTTTCATAGTTGCTCCTTTCTATTTATCAGAATGGTGTCTGCGTCCGTCGCACTCTGCCTGTACGGAAGTTCACGGCTTCCTTCATGCCTTCCAAAGCCTCATCCTGCTTTGCCTTCCAGTTGGCGGCGGCAGGTGGGTTTGTTATGCTCAGCCAGTCGGCAAGCACCCTGCACACCATGTACTCATGAATGTATCTCACAATCAGTCGTACCGTGGTCTTACTGTATTCGTCGGGCACAAGAAGGCGTATCACATAGTCGCCTGTTGGCTTCTCCTCTGGAGTCTCGTCGGTAAATTCCTCCTCATCATCTACCGTTCCCGAAGTATCTCCTTCGGGCGTTTCTCCTTCTGGCTCTGCCACTGTGCCCTCTGCATCAGCAGTGGGTTCTACAAACGTCGGCGTATCGTCCATTTCGGTCTCCTGTTCCACATTCTCCTTCGTGTATGGGAACAAGGCTTCCTCACATTCAGCATGGGCGAGGTCAAGCACTCTCGTCACCCTGTCGATGTTACCGTCCTCACCGATGTCCTGCACTTGGTGGCGGTCATGCTCCGTCTTAACCTGCATCACGTCACCCTCCACATACGCATTGTTTCGTATATCGTAGAGGAGTTCCTCACGTTTGAAGGTCATCTTCACGGTCTTTGTCCTCACCACCGTGCCCTGCGCTTTTCCGCAGGTCCTACGACAGTGCATCATTACACTACGTTGGTACGAGTAGGACGCATACGCTTGTTCACTGCCTCACGCAGCTGTTCAAGGTTAGCGGCTGCAAGGGTGATGTAGTCGCTTGCGTCGTTCTTGTTCGTGATAGTGGACCAGTCGCCGATAGCACTGTTCACCAGATACTGATGCAGTGCCGTACTGATAGTATCGTTCGATGCGTTGTTGTAGTTAGGAGGCATGTTCAGCGACAGAGTGAGGTTACCTGTGCTACTGAGCTGCTTGTCGTTGGTACTGGTCCCACTCTCATTGATGTATTCGCTGAGCTTGGTCTTCAAGTTCGCGAAGGCATTGCCGATAGAGCGCATGATCTGGTTTGCGTTCTCATCATCGTCATTTGCCTGCATGTTAGCCACCTCCTCATGGTTGGTACCAGTCTGGCGGCTGCGACCTGTCAAGTAGGTCTTGTTCTGCACGTCGTAGATAAGCTCCGACATGTAGAGCGTAATTGCGATAACTTTCTTTGCCATTGTAGTTATAAGTTTAGAAGATTTTGTAACCTATCATCACACCCACCATGGGCGTGACAGTTCCTTTGTGACTAATTCCAGCACCTACGCCTACCATGCCGCCCCATCGTCGCCGCTTCTTATCCAAGTACAGCGTGTTGGTCACTGTCTCGGTGCGCCTGTAGATGTTGATGCTGTCAAGCTCTGGCTCATACCCACTGACCCATGCTTTGTAATCGTCGGTCTCGTAGGTCTTCTGAGTAAAGGGGACAATCACACGCGCCGAGTCGGGAGGCATGTTGTTTGCCACTACGTCATTCACAAGTGCATCCAATCCAGCAGCCACAGTTTCCTGCACGTCCGCGTAGGGTTCATCTGCCACCGTTCCCAACATGTTAGTGTCGGGCTTGTCCGCGACAGCAAGCCACCGCGTCTGATAGCGAATTACCACGCTGTCCGTTGCCACTGGCTCCAAGATGCAAAGCGTGTCAAACTTGACGATAGTGTCTGTACGCACTACGTCCGTCACTCCCACGTCCTGCTCACCGCAACGAGTAAGAAGTCCGCATACTATGCCAACAATAAAGGTGCACAGCAAAACAAGAAAATTCTTCATTGCTTTTCAGAATTATGCCACCGTTCCCTGCGCTTTTACGCAGGGTCAAGCAGCTGGTTATTGTTTGAGATAATTGATAATGCCCTTCTTATGCAGAGCAACGATAGCCTTGCGTCCCTTCTCGCTTTCGAGGAAGGCAACGTCTGCCTTGTTGTCTTGAAACAGGTTCTCAGTCAGAACAGCAGGACAGCTTGTATGTGCCAGCACATAGAAGTTACTCTCTTGGTCTGGATCTCCGTCTGCATAGTCAGTACGGAACGCACGCTGCTTCTCGCTATACGCGCCTGTCTTCTTGCCTGCATCAAGTGCCTTCGCATAGTCGGCAAGCTCCACCTGTGCCGCTTCATACAGCTTTGTGGCGAGTGCATCTGCCTTCGTCTTGCCGCGACTGGTGTACGCGCACCAACCGCCTGCGTTCATCCACTTGCCTTCGCTGCCTGCTGCATTGACATGGATAGACACATAGATGCAGTTCGCCGTGCCATACTGACGGCAAAGCTGGTTCACGATGATGCAACGCTGCTCCAGTTCCTTGCTCTGCTTGCCTGGCACTTCGTCGCCTTCCATATCGACAAACACCTTGTAGCCTGCTGCCTCAAGCTCTGCTTTCAGCTGCTTGATAATCTCGCGACTATACTTATACTCGCGAAACTTCTTGTCGGGACTGCACTTGCCGCCTACGTTCACGCCGTGCGCAGTACCCAGTATGATAATTTTCTTTTCCATTTCTTAGTCTGTTTTTATTAGCCACTGTTCCGTCAGCGTCCGCTGGCGGCTTATGCAGGAACAACTCTCGTCGGCTTCTTCCTGTAGTATATCTTCTTCATCACGTCGTCGATAGCACCTACCGCATCACCGCCGTAGCTCTCGCTCTCGCCCTTGTTCGTGAACTTGTACCACTTCGACACAATCATTGCCACAAAGTATGAGAACAGAGAGGTCTCGATGCTGCCTTTCAGACTCTCGTCAAAGCTGCTGCTAAGTTCCAGCTTAACCTCGTAGTCCTTATCAAGCTCCACACCATGGCTCATAGGCTGGTCGGTAACGCTGACGAGGAACGGTTTGAACTGTTCCGTTGCACCATTGCAAGCCTCAACCCAGAAGCGTTCAAGCATTTCTCTGTCTGCATCGGTGGTAAAGATACGGTCGTAAGCCGATTCGTCACCCTGCATCTTTACGCCTGTGTACGATGTGGTCTTCGCAACCTCATCGTACACTCTGGCTTTATTTATTTTCAGTTCAATATTCTTCATGCTGCAAAATTATAGATTGTGAAGGAAACTTCGGTTTTATCTATTTCTTTGCGTTAAGATATTCCGCTATGGCTTCCGCTATTTCTTTCGGGTCACTCCTGTGCGTTGCTATGGCTTTCGCAAGCTCCGTCACTTCCTTCATTTCCCTGCTCTCCTTTGCGTCCGCTGGCTCCCAGATACTCTTTATCTCAATGCTCGCCACGAATAGCACGGCTATCAGTGTGAACAATGGGAACGTGTATAGCGTCCAGTCATTGAAGATATGAAGGAACACAAAACCTGCTATCTGCACACCGTCCAGCACAAGCATGGCAAGGATAGCGTTGTAATAGCGTGATAACTTCTGCACCGTGCGCTGCATCTTGTCGCTTCTGATGCGGTCGCCGCGCGTGTGTGCCTTGCGTATGCCTGCCCAAAAGTCAAGACCTATAAGCAGCAGCGGCACTACAAGCAGTCCCACCACCAAGAATAGGACTACTATCAACTGTTCTGAAATCGTGTAGCTCATAACAATGCCTTGATTAAAAGTTTAACACTCAGACCAAGTACCGCACCGCCAACGGTTAAGCCCCAGTCTATCCAATCCCACATGCCGCCGTGCGCCCTGTCCTTGTACTCCAGTGCCGAAGCGACTCCTACGCCAACGTAGGCAGAGCAATAGATGCTGTCACCAGCCAAGCCTATTGCCACACCGCCGAGAAGATGCTTCCAGCGGTTGCTCTCGCCGAGCCATTTCCAAATCTTTTTCATTGTTCTATCTGGTTTAAGAGGTTGTCGTAATCTACAGAGTCTTTCACGCTCCAGCCGTCTTCAATGCACATGCGCACATGCGCCACCATGCCATGGTAGAAGTCTGCAAGCTCCTCTGGTGTCTCAATAAATGCCACCGTGCCCGATGCGTCAGCGTCGGGATCATACACCCTCACCTTAACAGGCAACTCGCCTGCAAGGTAGTCTGACGTGTAGTTCTGCTGGTTCTCGCCACTCAGCCACACCTGCTTGCCCTTCCACCTGTAACCGCCTACAATGCGCTCCTGCGTCAGAGTGTTCACATGGGCTTCAATCACTGAACGCAACTCGTCCACCGTCGGCTTATGGTCAAACCTGTGGCGGTAGTTGTAGCCGCCCATGCTGTCCTCACCGTAGCCGAAGAACAGGATGTAACTCTTGTTCGATACCTTCACAACACCGTCCTGTGCTGCACTGGCTCCATAAATCTTTTCCATTGTCGTCTGTTTTTATGCCACCGTGCCCTGTGCGTTAGCGCAGGGTTCAGAAGCTGTTAGTTAAAGGTATAGCGTACACCCTTGCCGAAGTTCTCAACGCCGATAGTAGTACCGAATGGAAGCACACCCTTCTCCTTTGCCATGCGAAGCAGCTGCAACTGCACCTTGTCTGAGGTGAAGTATTTGCCTTTCTCGCCATTGTCGCGCTGGAAATGTACCAGTGTGCGCAAGCCGTTCTCTGTCTGCACGTCCACCTCAAAGTCAAGTATGACGATATGCAGGTTCACAAGCTGACCCAGAGAATACTTCTTACCGTCGAAACGCTTTTTGCCGTCTTCGGGTTGATACACCAAACCGAGGTTCTTAAACTCTTCCATGTCAATCTTCTTATTAAGTATCGTCTTCATCAAGTGGCGACAGTCGCCCCACTTCGCCATGCCGTAGAAACTGCCAATGAGCTGCACCCTGCGTTTCCTGCTTTTTACTTCGTGCATCTTCTTCGCAAACTTATGCTTCGTGCGTTTCCTCACCCGAGCACGCTGACCGTCATACACAAAACCGAGAAAGTCCAGTCCTTCCGTCAATGGGCGCACAGCCTCATCTGGTTTTATCGTCAGACC
>CALBJW010000164.1 GCA_937893145.1 uncultured Prevotellaceae bacterium
TAAATTCTCTATAGTAGTGAGCTCGGTATTGTGCCGGGCTCATTCCTTTTAATCTAAGCTTTATCCTTTTCGTATTATACCAAGTTATATATTTCTTAAGATCCGATTCAAATGTCTCAATAGAATCAAAGTCGTTCACATAGAGTAGTTCATTCTTCATCAATCCAAAGAAGTTCTCCATCATGGAGTTGTCCAGACAGTTCCCTTTACGCGACATACTCTGTGTGATATTGTTATCTTTGAGCATCTTCTGACACTTCGTATGCTGGTAGTGCCATCCTTGGTCAGAGTGCATCGTCAGACCATCAAGATCATTATATTTCCTAAACGCTTTCCTGAGCATATCCGTCACCATTTTCAGGTTAGGACTGCGTGAGAGCGTGTATGTTATTATCTCTCCGTTGTACATGTCCAGTATTGGTGATATGTACAGTTTCTCGTCCTTGATGCAGACCTGTGACACATCCGTAGTCCATTTCTGATTAGGTCTTTCCGTAGAGAAGTCCCTGTCAATGACATTCGGGGCAACCTTACCAATCTGCCCTTTATAGGAGTGGTAGTGGCGTTTCTTGCGCTTTGCCTTCAGGCCAACCTGAGACATCAGTTTCTGCACAGTCTTATGGTTTATGCTACAGCCTTCGTTTCGTAGTGCCATGTGGATTCTTCTGTATCCGTAACGGCCTTTATTCTCGTCATATATAGCCTTTATTCTTTTTCTTGTATCATCATAGCCATCGCCGTTGTTCAAGCGTGACAGATGATAATAGAATACGGAACGAGCCATCTTCACCCTCACGAGCATATACTCAAGAGGATGTCCTTCCTGCCTTAGTTCTTCGATGGCCCGCGCCCAATCTCTCTTAGACGGGCATTCCTTTCCTCGACTAAGGCTCTCACTTTTTTTAGCAGCGCAATCTCTGTCTTGAGTTCCTGGTTCTCCTTCTGGAGTCTTTCCAACTCTGTCAGAGGCTTGCTGTTCTTCTTTGGTCTTCCCATACCTGGTGGTCTGCCTCGCTTTTTACATATACTTAATGCATCTATGCCATCAGTGCGTGCAATCTTTAGCCATGTGCTAATTCTTTGAGGACATGCACCATACTTTAGCGATGCTGCATGCAAAGTTAAATGATTTTCTTCAATATCAAGCACTATTTGCTTCTTTAATGCAAAATCCGCCCTAATATTAGGCTTTTTTCGCAATGCTTCCACACCTCCATCTTGATAATTTGCCCATAAAACCTTTAATCTTTCCTCATTAATTCCATATTGTTTGTGGATAAATGAAAAAGACATACCGTCATCCAACATGTGCATGTAAGATACTAAATCTGATAAAGACTTCTGTCTGCGCTTTTTTGTCAACATAATAAAACCCCGAAAGTTTTTTGTCTAACTTTCGGGGTTCATCTCACATCCGGACGGCACACCCTCCCTCACAGGGAGGGACGGGGAGGGTCGTTACAGGGAGGGACAGGGAGGGTCGTTACTTGAAAGGAATGTATTACGCATGTATGGGTAAAGGTTTAAGAGGTTAAAGGGTTAAAAGTTTAAGGGCTTTCGTAGCGAAGCGTATCGTAGGCGAAGCCGTTTAGTAGCAAAGCGCATCGCAGGCGAAGCCGTTTCGTAACGAAGTGTTTCGTTATTTACACTGCAAAGACACGCAAAAAATATTGACTTATGCAAGGAAAAATCAATGCTAATGTATGGTTGCGGATATTTGTGGATAGTTTTGTATATGGAACGTCCAAAACGCTTGGTAAGGTGGCACATTTGCCGTACCTTTGCATTGTCAAAAGGAAATAGGAAGAGAAGCTAAGTTCGCGACACAGCCTTTACCCAAGTCCTGTCCTGAGATATGAGGAACACACAATTCTCATTTAGTAAAAACACACAAAACGCAGACACAAAATTTCTTTCATCATTCAAATCGCATGGCTTTGACAGGTTTGCTCAAGGAGATGAGGAAGGACGAGCCAAAGATGACGAGGGAGGAGATGATGAGGGTTATGAGGTTTACTGCTATGAAGTAAATCCAGTTGTATTCGATTGGTACGGAGTCGATGTAGTAGATGGAGGCATCGAGCTTGACGATGTGGAAGGTGTCCTGCAACCAACAGAAGAGGAGTCCGAGAAGGTTGCCGATGATGAGTCCCTTGCCTACGAGCATCACGCTGAAGTTGACAAAGATGCGACGGATGGTCATGTTGGTGGCACCAAGTGCCTTGAGGGTACCAATCATGTTGATGCGTTCGAGCATGATGATGAGGAGTCCGCTGACAATGGTGAACGACGACACGCATATCATGAGGATGAGTATCATAAGCACATTCATGTCAAGGACCTCAAGCCAAGCAAAGGTGTGTGCCGCCATCTGGCGAATGCTGAACGAGCCGTATGTCGCTCCATTGCTATCAAGGTGGATACATATCTTTGCACGAACATGTTCGTTGATCCAATCGACATCGTCGAAGTTCTTCACGGTCATCTGATAGCCAGAAGACATGGTATCGTCCCAGCCGTTGAGTTTGCGAACGGTATAGATGTCGGTAAAGGCATAGTTGCTGTCGTAGTCGGAGAGATTGGTTTCGTAGATGCCCTTAATGACGAAGCGGCGAGCACGGAGATTCTTGCTGCCCATGAAGTAGGCATAAATCTTGTCGCCAACCTCCACATTGAGCGAATTGGCAACCTTACGGCTAATCATAATCTTGTTGCCCGACTCCTTGCTGCTGAACTTCGGCATCTCGCCCTCCACCATTGAGCGTTCAAAGAAGGTGCGGTCGTAGTCCTCGCCTATTCCGAAGAAGGTGAGTCCAACGAAGTTGTCCTCCGTCTTGAGGATGCCGAGTGTGGTGGCATACTTCTGTATGTGGTCGATGCCATCAATCTTGCGAACCACCCGTTCAAGGCTGTCGGTGGTAAGCACTGGCATCATGACATAGTCGGTGGTCTGGGTGAGACTGCACAACTGGATATGTGAGCCAAAGCCAATGACTTTCTGCGACACCTCACGCTTGAATCCCATGACAACGGCAAGACTGACAATCATGACCATCAGTCCTACAGCTATGCCTGCCATAGCAATAAGAATAGCGGGGCGAGAAAATCTCTTCCCGCCCTCACCACTATCTGAATAGATACGTTTTGCTATGAATAGTTCGAAACTCAAAATTCCTAATCGTTAAATTTATAACCTCGCGAAGCGACTAACCAAGCGAAGCTTCTAACCTCGCGAAGCGACTAACCTACCTACTCCACCCTTCCAGGATATGCCTCAAGTGCCTTGCGAAGCACGAAGAGAGCACGTACGAGGTCTTCCTTCTTGAGGACATAGGCGATACGCACTTCGTTCTTTCCTGCACCTGGAGTAGTGTAGAAACCACTTGCTGGAGCCATCATGACTGTCTCGCCCTCGTAGTTGAAGTCGCTGAGACACCATGCGCAGAACTTCTCGCAGTCGTCAACCGGCAACTTGGCTACGGTGTAGAACGCTCCCATAGGGATTGGGGAGTAAACACCCGGTATGCGGTTGAGTCCGTCGATAAGGCACTTACGACGCTCAACGTATTCGTCGTAGATGTCGCGGCTATATTCCTCTGGAGCATCAAGACTTGCCTCGGCAGCAATCTGTCCGATGAGTGGAGGAGAGAGACGAGCTTGGCAGAACTTCATGACTGCCTTGCGAATCTCCTCGTTCTTGGTGATGAGTGCTCCGACACGGATGCCACACTCGCTGTATCGCTTACTAACGGAGTCGATAAGCACCACGTTCTGTTCGATGCCCTCAAGATGGCAAGCGGAGATATATGGCGAACCTGTGTAGATGAACTCACGATACACCTCGTCGGAGAAGAGGTAGAGGTCGTACTTCTTGACGAGGTCACGAATCTGGTTCATCTCACGGCGTGTATAGAGGTAGCCTGTTGGGTTGTTTGGATTGCAGATGAGTATTGCACGAGTACGCTCGTTGATGAGTTCCTCGAACTTCTCAACCTTAGGGAGAGAGAAGCCCTCCTCAATGGTTGTGGCGATGGTACGGATGACCGCTCCCGCCGAGATGGCAAATGCCATGTAGTTGGCATAGGCAGGTTCTGGCACGATAATCTCATCACCAGGATTGAGACAAGCGAGGAAGGAGAACAGCACAGCCTCAGAACCACCACTTGTGATGATGATGTCGTCTGCTGTGAGATTGATGTCGTATTTCTTGTAGTAGCCGACAAGT
The DNA here is from genome assembly GCA_937893145.1 of uncultured Prevotellaceae bacterium. GTDB lineage: Bacteria > Bacteroidota > Bacteroidia > Bacteroidales > Bacteroidaceae > Minthosoma. Next base: position 4,226 of record CALBJW010000164.1, read on the forward strand.
TTCTCACGGTATGAGCGATAGCCCTGCGAAGGACTATACTCAAGAATCTTGCGGTCGATGTTCTTGATTGCATCGATGGCAACCTGAGGTGTTGGGAGGTCAGGCTGACCGATATTGAGATGATACACCTTCACACCATTCCTTTTCGCTGCTTCAGCAAGCGGAGCGAGCTTGCGGATAGGTGAAGAAGGCATCTCGGTGCCGCGTATTGAAATTTTTGGCATATATTGTTATTTACTATTTACAATGTACAATGTACCATTTTTGACTCTGTATGGTCGAGAATGGTGCTAATTTCGTGCAAAGGTAAGAATAATTTGCCACCTATTATATAGAAAAGTCAAAAAGTTTTCATAATTTTGCATTATAAATCACAATTCTTAATTCTTAATTCTTAATTATCATCGTGAAAGTAGCAATTATTCAGCAGTCGTGTACTGCTAATGTGGAGGCGAACAAGAAGAAGCTTGCACTAAACATCATAAAGGCGGCGAACCACGGAGCGGAGTTGGTGGTGCTTCAGGAGTTGCACAACTCGTTGTACTTCTGCCAGACAGAGAACACCGAACTGTTTAACTTGGCGGAGCCTATTCCTGGTCCTTCGACTGACTTCTACGGCACATTGGCACGCGAATGTGGCATAGTGCTGGTCACATCACTCTTCGAGCGCAGAGTTGCGGGACTGTACCACAACACAGCAGTGGTGTTTGAGCGCGACGGAAGCATCGCTGGCAAATACCGCAAGATGCACATACCTGACGACCCTGCATACTACGAGAAGTTCTACTTCACTCCTGGCGACTTGGGATTCCACCCTATCGAGACATCGGTGGGCAGACTGGGTGTGCAGGTATGCTGGGACCAGTGGTACCCTGAGGGAGCAAGACTGATGGCTCTGCAGGGAGCGGAACTGCTCATCTACCCTACTGCCATCGGTTATGAGTCGTCGGACACTGCAGAGGAACAGGAACGACAGCGCGAGGCTTGGACTACGGTGCAGAGAGGTCATGCTGTGGCAAACGGCATACCTGTCATCGCCGTAAACCGTACAGGATATGAACCCGACCCATCGGGACAGACGAATGGCATCACATTCTGGGGCAGCAGTTTTGTGGCTGGTCCGCAGGGCGAATTCCTCTATCGCGCCCCTATCGATGAAGAGGTGGTGACCATCGTGGATATAGACATGAAAAGAAGCGAGAATGTACGCCGCTGGTGGCCTTTCCTCCGCGACAGAAGAATAGAGGAGTTCGGCGGTCTGCAAAAGAGATTTATTGACTAAAAATTAACTCACCTTATGAAAAAACTTGTTGCATTTGTTGCATTTGTTGCAACCTTCATTAGCATGAAGGCGCAAAACCCTTACCTCCCATTGTGGGAGTACATCCCTGATGGTGAACCATACGTGTTTGAGGACCCTGACAAGCCAGGAGAGTACCGCGTATATATATATGGTTCGCACGATTCTTTAATTAAGGAATACTGTGGTCGTGAACAGGTTGTGTGGTCGGCTTCTGTCAATGACCTGAACAACTGGAGATATGACGGTGTAATCTTCAAATCGACCTTCGGTGCTGATGGCCGTCCGCTCGATGCAGAACTGAAGTCGGATGTGCTGTATGCCCCTGACGTGACCATGAAGATTGGAAAGGACGGAAAGAAGGAATACTACCTCTACCCTAACAACCAGGCAGGAGGAAGAAACGGAATGGTGGCAAAGAGCGACCGTCCTGATGGTCCGTTCAAGGTGATAAACTGGAGCAAGGACAACCCAACACGCAATGATGGTGTACTGGAGTTTGACCCTGCGGTGTTTGTTGATGACGACGGCAGAGTATATGGCTACTGGGGATTTGAACATTCATACTGTGCTGAATTTGACCCTAACACGATGGCTACAGTAAAGCCAGGCACCAAGATTGTGGAGAACATGATTTCTGGCCGATATGACGATGGTGTGTTCAGTTTCTTTGAGGCTTCATCGATGCGTAAGATTGAGGACAAGTATGTGTTCATCTACAGCCGTTTCACAAAGGATGGCGAGTTTGGACTTCCAACAAGCAACTATACCCTTGCCTACGCTTACAGCGACAGTCCTATAGGACCATTCACATACGGTGGTACCATCATAGACGGTCGTGGCATTGAGAAGGATGCTAACGGCAAGGCATACGCCACAGCCACTCCTGACGGCAACACTCACGGCAGCATCTGCAAGGTGAACGGACAGTGGTATGTGTTCTACCACCGCCAGTGTGGACTGGACGAATACTCACGTCAGGCAATGGTTGCACCTATCACCGTGAAGGTGGAAAAGGGCAAGGGCGGCAAGGTGTTCATATCACAGGGCGAATACACTTCGGAGGGATTCCAGCTCGATGGCCTCAACCCTCTTCACCGCACAGCAGCAGGATGGGCTTGCTACTATACTGGTCCTAAGCCTGCTGAACACAACTGGCCTAACAACACGTTCTATGGCTCGTACATCAAGGCAACACGTATTGCTGACGCTGCAAAGATGAGTTATTCACAGAACGATGTGGTGTGTCCTGTAGTTAACAATACGGCTGGATCGGTAGTGGGATATAAGTATTTCAACCTGAACAAACTGAACAAGAAGCAGAACTACTCGCTTGTCATCAACCTCAAACCTGAAGGTGTAGATGGCACAGTCAAGGTTCTTCTTGGAGCTCCAAGTGAGGCGAAAAGTGGTAAGGTTATCGGTTCGTTTGACCTCAAGCAGAACATGCCTCAGCAGAACACTACCATTCGCGTGCCACTCTCTGGTTGGCAGTCGATGAAGGGCAAGCAAGCTCTATACTTCGTGTTTGAGTCTAACACTAAGGAGAAGTCGCTCTGCGAACTCAACAACTTCATATTTGAATAAAAACAAAAGTGGGAAGCCCAAACAGCTTTCCACTTCTACTTTTCCTAAACATTGAATCGCACAACATTATTATCTCACAAACTATGAAACGAACATTACTCATCTTTCTCCTTATTGTTGCCACTCTGCATACTTCAGCACAAAACTATAACTCGATGCACTATACAGTCTCGCTTGACACTATAGGCAAATACCTGAATGTGCAACTTGACTATACCGCCACACGTACTTCCAATGACATTCTATTCAAATTGCCAGTTTGGGCACCTGGCTACTACATGATACAGAACTTCCCGAAGCACCTTTGCGACTTCACAGCAACTGACTCGCAGGGTAACGCCCTTCGTTGGAAGAAACAAGGCAAGAATGGATGGCTCGTGTCAATGCCTGCCGACGGAAAGGCAATCATCAAGTACCGCATCTTTTCAGACGAACGCGACGTGGCATCAAGCAGAATAGACAGCCACACTGCTTTCATAGCACCAAATGGGGTGTTCATGTATGTGGATGAAGAGAAATACCGCCCTGTGAGTGTGACATACGAGGTGCCAACAAACTGGAAGAGTGTATCTACAGGACTACTCCCACACTCGGAACACCCTTACACCTATACTGCATCGAATTTCGACATCCTCTATGACAGCCCTATCCTCATGGGCAACCACCTCGTCCATAAGTTTTGCCACGAAGGACACGACTATGAATTTGCCCTCGAGACTCCCGACGGATATGAAGAGTCTGGATTTGAAGAGGCATTCCGCAAGATAGTAAGTGCTGCCACAGAGATAATGCAAGATGTGCCATACCAAAACTACACACTCATCCACATGGGCAAAGGACAAGGCGGACTCGAACATATCAACTCACAAGCGTGCTATACCGACGGTTCATTCCGTTTCAGCGACCACAAGGAATGGCTCAACTACCTTGCCTTCACAGCCCACGAATATTTCCATCTCTACAATGTCAAGACCATACGCCCTATCGAACTTGGTCCTTTCGACTACGACCGCGAAGTATTCACACCACTACTATGGTTCAGCGAGGGTGTGACCTGCTACTACGAGGCACAACTACTCTACCGTTCGGGACTTGCCACATACGACGAGATGCTCGAACACCTATCCAAATATATGCGTATGGACGAACCATACGATGGACATCACCACCAGAGTCTCAGAGAAACCAGTTATGACGTCTGGCTCACATTCCTCAATGAAGACGCAAACTATCGTGATGTGACTATCAACTACTACTTCCGTGGTCCTGTCGTGGGACTTATCATGGACCTTGAAATCAAGCGACTCTCCAACGGCAAACGCTCACTCGACGACCTTATGCGTCTGCTCTACAACCGTTATCACAAACAAAAATGCAGAGGCTTCACAGAAGAAGAGTTTTGGACTGCAGTAGATGAAGTGGCTGGTTCATCCATGCAGCATATCCGCTACCTTGTAGATAATGCAGTAGATATCGACTACGAGCATTACCTCACTCCTGCCGGACTGACTCTCGACAGAAAGAGTTGGACGATAAAGAGAAAGTGACACGTCTTAAATATGCCGAAAGCAGCAAATAAAGCAAAGAAAATGTGATAAAAATATAATAAAGAATAAATATTGTCGGTTTTTTCTTTATCATATCACACTTTCTTTGCTTTTGCGCATACTATTTATACACAAGCATTGAACTTATAGTATTATCTTTATATATTTGCAACATATTTTAACCTTGACACCAATTATTAACTATAAATTAACCAAAACTCAATTTAAACACATTCTCAAGACTATGAAACATTGTAGAATTATTCAATGTATTGCTCTGGCAGCAATATTACTGTTTGGCACTGCCAACACAGCCAATGCTTCTAACTCTTTTGCCACAGCCAAGGCAAAACCTACTATGAATGCTGTTTACGACGTAACTGACGTTAGTTACAATGCGTGGCAGTATGCACAAATCCCAGCTTCCAACTTCTTGGCGAACGCTACTTCAGCACAGATTACTGTGAAGGGTGCGGTATTCGTTGCTTTCGGTTATTCACAAGGTCCATGGAACTTCTCCGACTATAGCGACGGAGTGTTCAACTGGTCAAATGACAATGTAGCAGGTGTTACTTACACCATCAGCGGTGATGTTCTTGCTTCTGCTAAGCAAGGCGGTTTGTATATCCGTACAGACAAGAGCAGCGGTCTCACCATGACTATCAAGAACATTGGTGATGGCAACGCAAGTGAACCTGAACCTACAGAGCCAGAGGTTAACCCTAATGTTCCTGTTGAATATAGCGCTAACCTCCACGAATGGAACGACATTAAGATTACAAGCGATGCGTTCAATGCTAATGCCACTTCTGCAACTATCAAGGTGGAAGGTGCTTGTTATGTAAAGTTCTCTCATAAGGTCAATGGTCAACTTGCCGTTATCAAGGAATACTCTTGGAGCGACGGCAATAAGAAGGGTATCACATACGAAGTATCGGGTGACATCCTTGCCGAAGCAAAGAATGGCGGTCTCTACATTTATGTTGGCGGTGGCAACCCTATCTCCATCGACGCTATCGAGGAGGTTCAGGTTGTTATCTCTCCGTA
>CALBJW010000165.1 GCA_937893145.1 uncultured Prevotellaceae bacterium
CTTCGACTGTCGTTATCTTGATGTTCTTCTCCGACCCTGGAACAATATGCATTTCTCTGCCACCCACTTCTGCTATCAAGGTGCAGGAAGCCACACTATTCTCTATGCCCTTTCTCTTAGCCTCTTCATGCACCTCAATAATATTTCCAAGACGGAATGTCTGCGGAGTCTGAGTGCGGATAAGGCTATCACGCGGTATGCTCGCTGTAGAAGAGAATCCGTCAAGACTCTCAAGTATCGCCTCACGGCATTTTATGCCAGTAATGGCATAGCCATAAGCTTTACATATTGCAATGTTGCTGCTTATAATATCCTGACTGAGTAGAGGGCGCACAGAATCATGTACAAGCACAAGGTCGTCATCACCACACCCTTCTTCCTTCAATCCATAAATTCCGTTATGAATAGACTCCATGCCTGTCTCGCCACCAGGAAATATCCATTTCAACTTGTCGATGACAAACTGGTTTGCATAGGCTTGAAGCACAGTCTCCCAGCCATTCAAACACACCACAGCTATTGCATCAATATCAGGATGCTTCTGGAAGCATTTCATTGTGTGTATGATGATGGGGCATCCATCCACATGCATGAACTGCTTTGGTATATCCTGTCCCATGCGGTTTCCTGCCCCGCCAGCTATAAGGAGTGCTATATTCATCTTATAATTTCATTTGATGTTCAAAAACTAAATAAGTAGTACAAAGTAACTCATTATTTTCCAATTTACAAAGGAAACAACTAAGTAATGGTAAAAAAATAACTTCCTAATGTTTTTGAGCAATCAATATCAACAGCTTTGACTTGTCTTTTTGACGATTTTGCCCCAATTCATCAGTCATGATGCCAGCATCACTCCCTCTTTATTAGGACAAAATAGCCTAAAAATACAAGCCAAATCTTCCGAAGTTATTATTTTCACCATTACTAAATTTTAGTCTTTCGTCCAAAGAGATACTCCTTCAATACAGGACTAATCCTCAATATATTGCTTACAAGCAGACAAAATCCTATTATCACTAATGCCACAGACACAGACAGCACAACATCAACCACAAAATTCGGCTGATTCTTGTTCAGCCACTCCCCCACCTGCGGCATTTTAGGCAGCAAGATGAAATGCAGCAGATAAATATCGAGTGTACGCGTACCTATATATTGAAGACCAGCACCTATGATTGTCGCCTTTGTGAAATGTTTCTGATATGCACGAAAACACATCAGCACAATGCACATAAGAGAATACATCGCAAGGGTGTTCGGTATGTTTGTGAACTCCCCCCTAAGCGTATGCCATTTGAATAAGTCTGCGCAGCAAATCACCGCCACTGCAATGACCACGGGGAAAAAACATCTGCTGTCAAAGAGCCTCTGCACTCTATCCCAATAACGATGCACAATGTTACCTATCAGAAAGAAATGCATGAATTTCAGCGTCTCATAAAAGGAACTGTACATCATGAAATCTGTCTTATACCACTTGCCAACAGTATGAGGCAGATACAATGACAGATAAGAACATAATGTCAAAGTCCATAACACAACAATAGGTGCATGAGATTTCGTCTTCTGCCCTATAACAGCAAATATATAATATATGAGAAACATCTGCAGCAGCACCCATGTAAACCAGTAACCGCCCTTTGTCGGTGACTGCATGCTCTGCATGAAAGCATCCCAAAAAGGAAGCTTATTTCTGAATATCAGAAACACACATAGAAAAACTAATGCAGGCAAGACCTGCACCTTCACCTTCTTCCATGTCAATGAGAAGAAACTCTCAACCGTCCATATCCAATTTGCCTTATAAGCAAGAAATCCAGAGACAAAGAAGAATAGCGGCATACGGAAAAGCACAAGAAATGGCAGCGAAGCAGACAGCTTCTCTGACTCACAGAAGCCGAACTGCGCTGTGTGGTATGCAACAACAAGAATCATTGTGAAACCACGCATGGCATCCAGCCATTCCATTCTATTCTGCTTGACAGCTTTATCCATATTCATGAAGTTTTTTCAGCATATCCACCAAACCGTCACTCTTTCCACTGACAAGCTTTCGTGTAAACATCCTGCCGCTCTCAACCAGCATGCTGAAATCCTCCTCATCCATAATTTTTATCACTGGCTCATAAATGATGAAATGCAGAGGAGTCAATGCAGCCAAACCAGGATATTCTCCCTCAACTATCATGCACTTCTTCGCCCACTCAGGGCTATTAAATGCTATTGTCTGTATTATTGTTTCTGCCTGACCGAAAGAATCCACGAAATATCCACGAATCTCAGGTTTATTGGCATACATATTATATACATAAGCAGCAAGTTCTTCTGATATGCACCACCAGGCAGAGCCTTTGCAAAGTGACCATCGCTGCCCTTCCACTGTCAACCACAAAGGCTTCCGCATACCAAAAAACTTCTTAACTTTTCTGCAAACAATGCTAAGTCGCTGGTTTGACTTGTTACTCAAACCACCAATAGAAAAAAATGGGCGAGCGATGCTATAAATATCTTTCTGCTGCCTGTTGATAGCCTCTGTGTCCATTCTCATCCCACACAATATCTCTCTGTCTCCCTGCTCTTCCAGCCATTGAACAATCTTGTCATTACTCCACAATGGATAGTCCATGCCTGAAAGGAAGAAAATTCTATCAAAATGCACAGGATGCTCAACTGCAGCTTTTATCAACGCCATCTGATAGTCAACCTCCAAGATTGTGCCCCATCTCACATCTACTCTTTCTTCAAGGAAATGCACATTGTCACCCCTAATAATAGAAACAAAAGGGGTGATATCTGATTTCTTATCTATATGAATGAAGAAATAAGCGTTTGTATGTAGCGCCTCAATTAGTCTTTTCAGCTGCGGCGCATCAGTATGAGCTGATATTAGATATGCTATGTTCACGTTTATAATGAATTATAGTCCAACTGCCGTCTTCTTGAATCTACCACTCAACCATGGCACTTTCTCCACATGAGGCACAAGCAATGTGCATATACCAAAAACAAACACCATCAGCACAATGAAATCATCCCATCTCCCATAGATGCTGTGTCCAAAACAGATGTGAGTGAAACGGTAAAACTGCAATATAGGGTAATGGGCAACAAAATACACCATTGAATGCTGACCTATATAGTTCACTACTGGCACTTTACATACTGGCAAATTTATCAAGAAACCTGACAACCCGACCAAGATTATCATTGTATTGACAAACGCAGCTAAAGGACTGCCCTCAAACCTATTTGTCGCCATAACATATTCGCCATGCCACACAATATTCAGCACGATAAAAGCGACAATAAGCACAGAGCACAACATCAGCGACCATTTACGACCGATTCTGTCGAGAATCCAATGCCAAGTACGTCCAAGGTTAAAGAAGAACACCCCCATAAACACATTGCCAAGACTCATTGGAAGCGGATTCTCTAACTTCCACATCCAATAGCTTATGAATGGGCATATCAACACCACAACAGTCTGAAACACAGATATTGGCTTGATGATATGTATCTTCTTTATGAAATGCACGAGCACATACGCCGAGAAGAATGAGAAAAGGAACCAAACAGGTTCATTGCCAAAGAATGAGCTGCTTCTCCACAAATGCTCCCACGACATCGGCTCTATCGGATGGTGATAACGCGCTATCTCGAATGGCAGATATATAGCATAAATGACAAAACCAATCGTCCCCCACACTACATACGGCGTGAGCAGCCTCTTCGCCTTGTCTGCAATGTAAGTCTTCGTGTCACCCGACACAGTCTTGTTGAAGTATCCAGCCTTGAAGAAGAAAAAACACATAAAGAAGAACGACCACCCCATAACTTCTGTCCACCAGGCATCATCCTTATGGCCACAAAAGGTAATGGTATGCAGACTTATCATGCGAATAATACATATTCCGCACAAGAAGTCAAAAGCATGATTACGACGTTTTTTTTTAGGCTGACTCTCACAAGCCATATCCTCTTTCTTAATTTGCTCTGTCATATATTATTTTATTGCCAACTTTTTCTTACCAAGCTGTCATTTATCGTGCAAAGTTAAGAATTATAAAAAAAACTAACACTAACAACACAACTATTTATCATTTTTATTCATTACACTCAAACTTTCACTCACATAATCGCAACAGATGGCTATGCCGAAGTTACTCACGCTCGGAAAAACATTAACAAATTCGACCTTTACTTACGTACCCTCGCAAAGCAATGTAGCGTTGTTCCGTAAAGCAAGTTAGCGTTGTTGAGCATTTTTACCACAAAAATTGGCTAAATCAAAATAATGGGCACACATATTAATATAAACGCCTGTTACGCTTTCTGAATACAAATGTTTTTCGTATATTTACAAGCCGAATGACAAACCACTCTGCATGGCATTTCCCTCACAAAGTGGTAGCTAGAGGGCTTGTACCATTTTGTTAAAAATACGAAGGTATCAAAAGTCATATTTTTAACATTTTTCTTTCGTATATATGTGTATATTAAACAATTGATTCAAAATGTCAAATGTTAAATGTTTATTTTCGCTTTTTCAGTATTATCAATAATTTTGATCAGATACTTATTCATTATTGATTGAAAATTTTAATTTGTATAAACCAAAACACCTACATTTTCTGTTGAGTCGACGGAGAGTAATTCATCCTAAAGAGATTGGTTTCATACACATCACATATCTATAGCCTCTATATTAAACATTTGCCAGACACTATCTTTTTTAAAATTCTTATATGCTTTTCTGTTTACATAGATGGTCAAATTAGGGGAATCTTCTATATATCGTTCTGCATATCCTTCATCATTGAACTTGGGCGGAGTTTTGTGTTTGAGATATATCTTCTGTAAGTTATCACACGACTCAAATACTCCGTCTTCTATCGTTTTCACAGATTTTGGTATTACAATAACTCGAATATTGCTATGTCCAAAAGCGAATTTGCCAATGTTTTTCAAACCATTTTCAATATAGATGCTATCTATATCCATATCCACATACGAAAATGCCGAATTCCATATTTTTTTAACGCCTTTAGGAATTATAGTATTCTTGCAACCTGATATCAATGTATTTGTCTTTGTCTCAATAATTGCATTGCAGTTGTTTCTTGAATCATATTTCTTGTTATTTTTATCCACTTGTATTGCGGCCAATTGTCTGCATTTTCCGAAAATGCTCCCATCTATTGTATCAACATTCTCTGGTATTGTTATGCTTTCAAGATTTTCGCAACCATAGAAAGCGCAATGCCCAATATAATAAAGTCTTTCTGGAAGAATAATGCTCTTTACATTTTTGCAACCAGCAAATGCAGCATCTTTTATTTTCAGTCCATCAACACCATCGTTAATTTGTAAGTCAGAAAAGGTCACATCATTCAAATTTTCGCAATCACCAAAGCATTCATATCCAATACTTTTAACATTTGATGGTATGTATATCGTCTTGAGTCTTGCATTACCTTTAAATGCCATATATCCTAAACTCACAATAGAAGATGGAATTGTTGTTTTTGAGGATCCAAGCACTATTTCGTTCTTCTCTGTTTCGATAATAGCATTTGAGTTTTCACGGGAATCATATTTTGTATTGAGCGGATCAATGGATATTGAGGTGAGGGTTGTGTTCTCAAATACCCAGCCTAAGGGTATCTGTTCCACAGAAGACGGCAAAATTATTTCTTCAAGATTTGGACAATCATTGAAAGCCCCGTATAAAAAAGCCTTTAAACCGTTTGGAAATTTCACATAACGAATTTTCTGTTCAGATTCAAAAGCATTTTCTCCCATACGGTATATTACTTTTGCTTTACCATTTACCATGATGTTATCAGGAATCATTATCGAGTCTTGTCCAATTGTATTATCAGCAAATCCCAAACAATCCATTCCAGTTTTCCAATTATGATAAATAATGTTGTCATGAATAACTTTCTGACCGTTTGCATGGATAGATGCAAAAAACAAAAAAAGGAGTATAAAAGTCTGCTTCATTTTATTTTTCATTTGTATATGTAAGGAGCGGCCTTTCTCTTTAAAAATTTCCCATTTGTGTCAAAATACTTACTTTGATTAAGACCCTTAATTAAAGTTTCACCAGTGCCTTTACCTTTGTAATCTTGATAATAATGGACTCTTAACGGAAGACCCTTATGCACCCTTAATTTATTTTCAATATGGACTGCGTATTTTTCGAAATCAGGAACATTCCTATATATCTTTTTCTCATTACCATTTTTTTTGTGGGGGTATTAAAATCCACATTCCTTTTTGCGAATCATACTTATATTGATATTTTCGAACATCATCAGTCCATGGAGTAAGTAGCATTACTTGCTGCTTGGTTATTCCCTTCTTGGGCAGCTTCACTTTTATCGTTACTATGGTCTTTGCAATCTTCAAAACTGAGTCAATGCTCTTCTTTATTTTTGCGATTTTGATGATGCGTTCCAGTTCCTTGTAAACCTTGTATGCCATGAAGCAGATGCATATTCCTCGGCAGTCTTTTAGAAACATCCCCGCAGCGAGGGGCATTGGTTTGAAAGTCTATTGTTTGTCCGAATGATAACGAGACAAATACAGAATAGGCGATAAGTAATAAAATTCTTTTCATTTTTAATGATAATTGGTATTGATATGCAAAATTAAACCACTTTGTCTATTTTACAAAATTAATCAAGACTTTATTTAAAAATTAATACGAATTATCACTTCGCAACTACTCAGTTAACTATTCATAGCGCCGAAGGTGCGGCATAATTCCATAATCGCAATATGAAACTATGTCGCCCTTTCAGGTAGGGTGTTCAAAATCGTCTTTTCAGACGAGACCAAAAAGTGCCTATATTTATAGCATTTATGTTATTGATATTTAACACTTTACAGGTCAAAATAGCTCTTTGAAAATTTGCATAAGTCGCTGATTTTTAGTAACTTTGCAGATAAAACGAGTAACTTTAATCAGCAAACAAAATGGAAAAAACAGACAAAACCAAACGTCTCAAAAGTAGTCTCAAAAATGCTAAGGCAAAACTTAAGCGTAGGGATGATCGAATAGCCAACCTTGAAGCTAAGATAGCCGACATGGAAGCTGAAGCTAAAAAAAAAGCAACGGCTCGTGCTATGGACCAGGTTCTCCAGAATATTACAAGAGAATACCAGGCCATCAGTTCTCGGAGTTCGTCGTCAGATACGCCCTCTTGCTCAGATGTGAAACAAATGCAAGCCCTAGAGATATTGTCACGGCTATTGGAGGATTAGCAGAACTGACATACGGACTTGTTGACGAGGTGCCATCATATAACACCATTGACAACTGGGCACGCAAGTGTGGTCTTGATGAAATCAAGCATACATCTGAGGTTCTCAAGGATATTGACTATGCAGCGGTAATAGATGAGTGCATGATGATAGGCAGCCAGAAACTATTACCCGTGCTATCTGTTCCAGCAGAACACCAAGGACGTCCTCTGCAACTCGAGGATGTGCATGTGATTGGCTTCAATGTCAAGTCAAGCTGGAATTCCAAGGAAGCCAGTGAAGCTTTGGATGCGAACGTGGAACCCGTCGGCAAGAAACCAAAGTATGCGATTTCTGACAATGGTTCGTCAATGCGGAAGGCCATTGAGTTGTCTGGGTATATATGGCATCGCGACATAAGTCACACACTTGCAATGTTCATGGAACGCGTATACAAGGAAGATACTGAGTATGTGGAGTTTAACAAGAGCATGGCAATCTGCAAAAAGCAATACTGCATGAAGGAGATTGCATATCTTCAGTCTCCGTCCCAACGTACCAAGGCAAGGTTTATGAACCTGTCCGAAAGTGTCGATTGGGCGGGCACAATGTTGCAGATATTCCCCAATCTGAGCAAACAAGAACGAGAGGTGTTCTCATTCATACCTGCTTATGCCTCATTCATAGAAGAAATGAAGGACATGGTATCCTGCATCCATTTCATAGAGACAGAAATGAAGTATAAAGGCTTGAGCAAGAATACTATATCTGTGTGCAGAAAGCATGTATGTAAAACGGCAATGTGTGGAGGTGACAGGATGAGAAAGGTTGGACAGTATATACTCAATTATCTTGCAGAGGAAGAACAACTTCTTGCGGATAATGAGATTGTAAACAACTCATCGGACATCATCGAATCCACATTTGGCATCTTCAAATACAGGCAGTCACCCAATAAACTCAACGGTGTTACCGCGCGTGTGTTACACCTGCCAGTAATATTAGCATACACAGGTGAATCTGTTTCAAAGAACTATAATGTCAAAGAACGCTTATGCAGAACAAAGATCAAAGACATCAAACTCTGGCGAGATGAAAATCTCATGGAGAACCTTGTCGCGAAACGCATCAAAACACTCAAAACAGCCTAAAAAATCTGTCTCGTGTCAAATGCCGATTTTGAACACCCTACCTTTCAGGGCTCTGGGTTTATTATAAAACGGACATTATAATAGGGTTTACACC
>CALBJW010000166.1 GCA_937893145.1 uncultured Prevotellaceae bacterium
AGTCCACACCTCTTTGATATAGAAAAGCATTTGCAACTTTCTCTGGTTCATTATAGATGGGATTCCCAAAACTATATGTTTGTATTTCCACATACAACCCCTTATCAAGCCTTTGACCGCTTGATATTCGGGTTGTAGTTGATGTAATTCGGAAGATAGGCATAGATTTTTCAATTTTTATTTCAATACTAAAGCTTCTATTTCCTTTGCTCTTTCTTCGCTGATACCATTCATCCTCTTTAATTTATCAAGGAATCTCTGGTCGCGAGAAGAAATCTCACCTTCTTCGATAATTTCTTTATATTCATCAAGGTATTCTTGCTCTGCGTCTGATAATTTTGGCGAGGTTGCCATTGATTCAATTTGAATTGCTCTTTCCGAAGAGATGTCATTAGATTTCATTATTTTATTAAGGTAACGTCTATCTCTTTCTGAAATCTCGCCATCAAACAACATTTCTTTATATTCATTAAAATACTCCAATTCTCCTTCTGATAATGAAGAAAGTGAATCCTGGGGCTCATCATCATCTACATTTTCATCATATTCCTCTTCGTAATCAAAACACACAAACTCTTCTTTGCCGCTTGGAGTACAGAAATAAAGAATGAAAGAGAAAATGTTTTCGTACAAGGACTTAATATACTCTTCAGAAAAAATATTACATTGCAAGTTATTTATTATCTTGTCTGCTTCTTTTTTATAATGTTCATCATAATATAATGAAGAGAAATTTTTATTAACGCAAAAATCGTATAATGCATGAAGTGTATATTGTACCAGTTTAATCTCAGAAGAGAAACTGTTTAGTTTTTTTGCTTCATTGATATAATTGCATCCTGATTCTATATAGTCAGATATATATCGCATGTAGCAACAACGGTAAGGGTTAATTACTATTTCGTTCAAACATGTAACAGCTGCAAGAAGATTTAGGTTTTCTAATTCAGAATTTGTACTTATATTATCAAACATGTCGGTAACCCTGTTGCGGGTTCTTCTTCGAATAGGATTAGAGATGTTTTGATTATTGATTAAATCATTAACCGCTTCTAAATAATCATCCACATTGGTATATTCATCAGAAACAAACGCTTGTAAACAATGTTCAAAATTGTCTAATTGCAATTCTTCATCGTCATCTTCTTCATCATTATACTCTTCCCACTCAACACCATTATCAATTTGAGAATCCTCAAAATCGTCTTCTATATCATCAGAAATGTGATTTTCATAATCTGAATATAGACTTGTATCATTAGATATTTCTGATGTCAAATAGTCAAGGTCAAATTTTCCTTTAGCATTATACATAATGGAAAGTGCATTCATATACAAATACGCAGAGCCATAGACTATAGCAGTAGATGTTACACTCGAAATTCCTGCACTTGCAATCCAACCAACAAATGGAATCAATTTAGCACCTTCACTAACTAGAGTTGCTAAACTTTTGGCCGCATAAGAACTAAAGTTTGTTATAATTGCAGAAGTTATACTTTTACCAGCATTCTCACTTATCTTAATACCAAGTACCTGGTTGATATCACAGTACATTTTCCAAAGCGAAGCTACCGAAGCTGCCGAAGCTACTAAACCTGCCCCAGGTACAATACTTTGAGCAAGACTTGCTCCTAATTGAAGTTTCTTATGTCTTTCGACAACATTTATTAATTGTTCAGGAATAGCTTCACGCATTATCTCAGAAGTTTTACCTCCTGCATAATATCCTACTACTCCACCATTTGCCAATCTTCCAAGTTTTGTGGCAATATTGATGACGTCATTTTTACTATAGCTCATATGATCCTCAATTTATTTTAGATTCCTGTTTTTCGAATTAATGATATTATGGATTTGATATAATAAGGACAATTAAACTATTGCTCTCAATCCCCCAAAGTCCTATCCAATATAATACTACAAGAAAAGTGCAGGGGATTATCTGCACTTTATCTGATAACGGGCTCTGGTAAAACCTTGTGAAAACAAAGAGAGAATATACACCTGCACTGAAGCATATATAGAGTCAGTGCAGAGTATATCAAATTAGATATACTTTCTGCTGGACGGTATATGCAACAGAGAGTGTCATTTTCTACTCAATTCTTTCACATTAGAAATTTACCAGATTTCGTATCAAGAATCGAAGTACAAATGCACTTTCCAAGTAACTCGGGATTTCTCCCCCGAGAACTTGAGCGCAAATTTATAGCATTATATTTAGTTATGCAAATTTTTACAAGATAAAATGATAATACATGTTGAAAAACATAATCAGCTAAGATGAAAGGTATCAAAATGGGGAAGGTAGTAAAGTGGAAATTCAATTACCCAAAAATTTTTTGTTTTTAAAAAGGCTTTAAAAGTCCACTTTGTTCACTTGAGAGGATGGATACGATAAAAGAGAAAGAGACTGGTGTGTCCTGTAAAATCATTGTGTGGGGGCTGGATTGCTCGGGATAGATAGATTTGTATCCATTCTTCATAATGTTTTTAAAATAAGATATACTATGTTATCGCAGAAGATAGTATATCTTATTCAATAACATAGTATATCTTATTTGGTAAAAATGGTAAGTACGATATAGAAGGCTGCGTGAAAGTTTACAAATGTATGCGGGACTTGCTTTGGGAAGTGAACAAAGTGGACTTTTAAAGCCTTTTTAAAAACATATTTTTTTATCGTACAGCTGGAACTATCTTTTGAGTGATTCCTGAAATATCTTCAGCAGTTACGTTACCATCACCGTTGGCATCTGCAGTAACAAGGTTAATGCCTTCAGTCTTTCCTGATTGTAGATAGTTGACTACTGCTACGATATCGCGTACATCAACACTGCCATCGAGGTTTGCATCACCTAACAAATAAGCAGAAAGGATGATTGGTGAGGAATAAGTTCCATACAATTTGTTCTGCGAGAATGTAACAGGTTCTTCAGAAACAAGAACATACTCTGTTAAGGTTGAATAGTCGTATGCCTTGAATGTAACGGCAGAACCTGAAGAGGCTGAACTGTAAACACGAAGATAATCCTCATAAGCTACACCAGTACAAACATTGTTTACAAACGAACCAACAGCAATGTTTGAGAGGTCCGAAACGATTTCTCCATTCATCTTCAAAGCATAGAGAACGGTCATGTCGTACTGATAATCAAATGGAGAGAATCGCCAAGGAGCACGGTAAACGTACAGTTCGTCCTGATTGAGAACACATTCTCCATCAGCATTATAAGCCTTAACATCTGGTCCACAAGCATAGATAGTCATAGGTCCCGATGTGTGGGTGATGTTGCCTGTTGCCTTCAATCCTGTAGCACCATTTCCATTTACAGTCATGTCGATAGTTGCTGCATCAAGACTGATATTGGCTTTAGAGCTGATACCTTTACATTTTTCTCCCGAAACATTGAGACTCAATGCTCCACCTGTGATTGTGACATCTCCTTCTGCTTTGATGCATTTCATGTCAACTTCAGATACTGTTATGGAAAGGTTTCCTCCATTGATTGTAGCATAGCCAAAGGCATCGCAATCGATACCATCTCCTCCTACATTATTTATATTGAGGATACCACCATTCATAAGGAAGTAGTTGTTGGTATCGACGCCTTTGCTATTGCAATGGAGTCCATCACCTACAGCCTTAAGGATGTTGATAGTGCCAAGCGATTTCTTGAATTCGATGTATTCCTTAGCGGTAATGGCATGTTTAGTATTACCTGCCACATTGAGTGTTCCACCTCCTTCAAACTCTGGATGTCCCTTGAAGACGAATGCTCCCGACTGCGTTCCTTCTGAAGCATCAGAAAGTGTGTTCACACTACCCTCTTCAAGCACAACAGCAATACGTTTTCCACAGTCCATATTCATGGCATACTGGCTCTGGCTTGCAAGGTTTACTCCTGCAAGAACAAGAGTAAACTTGTAAGAACCAGCAATATAAAGCGAACCATTTGTTGAAGTTCCTGACACCTTATATGTGTATTCATTTAGAGTTGTGGATGATGTCAAGACCACATCCGCACTTGTGCCTGATGTACACACCACATCGGTAATAGTCTCGGGAATTGTAACTGTGGCTGTATTACCCGAATATACAATTTCTATTTCGTTGTCTGCCTTCGCGATAAGCGAGAATAATAGGCAAGCAATAGTATATGCTATACGTTTCATAATTATCATTTAATCATTATCTTAGAATTTCTTCCATCACTCATTCTAACGATGTAGATGCCTGGGCGGAGCTGAGACTTATGTGATGACACAAGTGAACCGCTGAGGTTGTAGTAAGCAACAGGTACAGCAGCAGATGAAGTGCTGTATGCAGCAATGTCTGTAACCTCTGGCTCTCCAATATTGAAGATATATGGACTTGACATTGTACCCATCATATCAGGAGTAAAGGAAAGTGTATTTGTGATGTTGTACGAGTCATTGTTAGAGTCGAACGCCTTGAAAGTGAATGGTTCACTTCCCTCTCCGTGAAGAGTAAGGAACAGACGGCCATTGACAAACTCTCCTGCACCACGACATTCGCCCTGAGAATAAGCAGCAACGGCAAAGTGGTCTTCAAGCATTGGTGTGCCATCAATCTGGAGTGTGGCAATAATACACATCACATCTGGATAATCATGGCGATTGAAACCAAACTTCTTCTCGAGAGAGTTGAGTGCCATAGCCTGTCTGCGAAGCTTAACATTTGCTACCGATTCATTAAAGCGGATTGCCTTTGTGCTTGCAGAACGATACATATAACCATTACCTGAAACAAGAGAAGAGAGAGTACCAACCCATCCATCAGATTCTGTGTATGTTGAGAAACCGTTCTGTCCAACGATGACATCACCTTCCTCGACATGTGAACCAGCAAGAGCTGTTGTGATAGATTGTGTTCCTGTTGTAGGATAACCTACCCAGTTCCATCCAGCCTTGAGATTGAATGTACGGTTAGTAGTTGTTTCTCCTGAGAATGAGTAAGATGCTGCCTTATCTGCTTCCACCTTATACATATTACCAGCAGTGAGCGACTTGAGCATTCCCTTCATTGTCTTTGCCTCAGAACTGTAATATGCTTCGAGGTTATGGCTAAGGATGCGATCAGCAGAATTCTTGAACTCGTTCACTGAAAGAGCTTCGCTGAGAGGATGAGAAATCCAGTTCCAACCCTGTGCAAGATCAATCTTAATATTAGAGTCCTTAGACATGATTCCCTCATCTATTCCGAGGAAGTCATCGTATGAATGCTTAGAATTGCTCTTCTCAATGGTTGGACGAGCCATGCGGTAGAAGTTGTTTGCACCATCAGGATAACGACCTACAGACTGGTCTCCATCATGCATATTATATTTAAGTCCATCAGCAAAGTCCTTAAGTGCAGGATGTGCTGAGAAGAATGCACTATTGTTTGCAACAAACTCATCTGATGATGTGAGGAGAACCATCTGATTGCCCGCATTGCTCAACTTGAAGTTAGTGTGGAGCTGTGCAGTTGGAGCAAGCTTGTCTGCCCATACAATGAGATGACCATTTGCTGGGATAATAGTATTGATATCAACAGCATACGATGGAATCTGGTACTTCATTGGCTGTGTGATGTCATCACTAACATAGAGTCCTGCAACATCAAGCGGAGTATCAGTTGTGTTGTAGATTTCAAACCAGTCGTTCTTCTTGATGGTCTCATTGACATATATAGAGTTGCTCGCACTTACCTCATTTATCTTGAGCGGTGTAGCGATGTCTGAAAGAAGCGCCATGTCCGACATTTTCTCATACACAGCAAGAACATTGTAAGTACCAGGATTGCCGAGAAGACTGATAGGAAGTGATTCTTCTGTGCTGATGATAGTGCTACCACCATCGTTACTCCAACCAACAAAACTATAGCCTGCAGGAACTGTTGCTTTGAGTTCAACAGGAGCAAAGAGTGTTCCCTCGAACTTACCGGTTGGAATTTCTTCTGTGTTGATGAGAAGACGACCGCCAGGGATATTTTTGTTGATTGTAACAGAATAACGAGAAGTCAAGCCGAGATAGTTAGCAAGATAATCCATTCTGACAGTTCTATTTTCTTGACTATTGATTTTACTGATGAGGTTGTTGGCGGTATTAGTTGGATCGTTGCCCTCCCAACCCAATGCTGGTTTTCGCACATCTCTCATATTTGTGATTACACTCTCTACAACATCCTTGTCGAAGACACTACCATCCACAATACAGAAAGCATCGATGAACTTCTTCCTGAAAGTAGGACACTTAATCATATTGAGGAAGATGTCAATCAGGAAGTTCTTGCCTGTATCATAACGCGAGTCATTAAGGTGCTCCTCAAACTTTGTTATGATGCCTCGAGTACTGAATCCTGCATCGAGGTCCATTATTACCAAGTGATACTTGCCATCGAGTTGTGAACGGTAGCCCTTGACATTATTACTGTTGTTAAGCCAGTCCGAACTACCAATGAAGCACTCTACTGCCATGTAATTTGTATATTCATCAATATCGACAACCTCGCAAATCTGATTGTAGAGACTTTCATCATTTGGATTTTTACCTAACTGTTGAGCAAGGCTCATCCATTTTCTGAAGACAACATCAGTACCTGTCTTCTGCTCATATCCTTTCTTGCCATTGATTTCGAACTGATCCATAAGATCAGTATCAATGCCATAATTGCTATATCCGTGGTTTTTATTGTTTGGTTCACGAACATTAAACATAAACTTATGCTTACCATTTATAAAGATATGTGCAGGTTGACAAGCCTGACAATCAACATACATTCCACTATTCAATATGATAGTGTGAAGAGCCGCATCAAATATTCGAGAGTGGTTGTCGTTACCACCATTACGAACCTGAAGAGTCTTGTTTTTGATGTATGGTTTGTCTTTAAAGACTGGATAGCCAATCTCATTAATACCTTCATAGTACTTACCAGCCTTCAATCGGAAAGAGGCATCAGGAGAGAAGTGGCGACTCCAACCACCACAAACCTCAAAGTCAAGCTCTTGGTTAAGGGCAACGGTATATTCGCCCTTTTTATCAGGAACAAGATACTCAAAGTTCACAGGACGTTCCCAGCCACGATTCTTATTGCTGAAAGATTTATTATTTCCAGAAGTACCATTATTTCCATCAACATACGCACCAATCATTTCATCATAAAGATTTGCATCAGCAGTATTTATCGAAACGATAGGCAGGTAATATTTATTTCTCTGATAGATGTAACTTCTTGTCACAACAGCACTTGGAAGGTATCCATCCTTGAAAAGACGGAAACGATAGACTGTATTTGAAGTGCCAATATTGAACTCTCCCGTAGTGCTTGTCGTACCATTGCTGAGTGTAGGTGTGCTACCATCTGTTGTGTAGCGGAGTGTAGCCCCTGCAGGTATTGTTACTCTTGCTGTGAAAGGGGCTGTGAACACACAAGCATCCTTATCAACTACAGGAGCAGCAAGACGAGTCAAGGCAAAGGAAGAGGTTGTATTAGTAGCCTCAGGTGTAGGTTCGCCTGTCATCATCCAAGTGCTTCCACCATCAGTGGTGCGAGCATAACTTGTACGTGGAACGGCAGGAGGATAAGTCTGCTGCAAGAATACATTGCCATTTGCATCGCTAATATAGATGGTTCCACCTTCGTAATTGAGCTTGAAATCAACCTGCTTGTATGCCTGATTACTAAACTCACTTCCAGTGTCATAGTGGTCAAACCAGATATTCTTATAACCATTAGCAGGAACTATCCCAATATCATAAGGAAGTTGGAATTTCTTCAGATTACTGATATCATCGCTAATATATAAATCACCGATGAATATGTTCGTAGAAGTTGGATTATACAGCTCTACCCACCCTCCATAGTTGAACGAAGGGTCAATAAACATGTCGATATTAGCAACCTGTATCTCATTAATAAAAAGATGAGTGATACGTGATGGTTCCACATTAACTTTTACAGTTGCAGAAAGGTTAGAGTTGATAGGTTTTGCCGTAATGGTAGCTGTACCCACATTATTGGCCGTTACTTTTCCATACATATCTACCGAGGCAACAGACTCATCACTTGATGACCAAACTACCTTCTTGTACACTTCTGATGCAGCCGTTACTTTTTCTGTCAAAAAGTACGATTCCGACATACACATTGTGAGTGAAGTTGGAGAAACACTTATTCGACTTGCATCACTTGCTTCTTGACCATAATAATAAAGTTTGACATGATCGAATGCAACCCAATTGGACGTACAATCTGCATCTGTCTTCATTCCTATGGTCAGTTTGTCTCCCTTTTTGATGAAGTCCAAAGTATAGTGAATTGGTTGTCCACTCTTTGTGGTAACGCTTTTCTTATACTCTACATCACTACCTGCAAAAAGATATACACCACTAACTGTGTAATCAGTTGCATTATCCTTGCTTTGGTCACACGCAATGATGTCTGCCTGCAGTTGGTATCTTCCATCAGGTATATCTGTTATAGACTGTGTGATGGAACCTTTTCCAAGTTTACGAGAAGAAGAAGAAACCCAAGTCTCAACAAATCCACTAATAGAAACGCCATTGTAGTTATAACTTGCACTTTGATATCCTCTGTTCTGAGCACCAGGCATATCAACGGTCCATCCATTTGCATTATCATTGAATGATGGGTTCTGGATATACGATGTATAGTTAACAGGAGTAGCAGCTGACATACATAATGGAAGGAAGAACATCATTACAAGCATTGCGATGTCCTTGACAAGGTTCTTCAGATTCTGCTTCTGTCCCTTGCTCTTTGTCATTTGTCCAAACTGAACAGCCTTCTGCGGACAACCGTGATAACAACGCAAACATCCAGTACAATTACCGTTCCACACAGGTTGTCCTTCTGCACCTGTCATAGAAATATTGTTGAGTGGACACTCCTTTGCACACTTACCACACTTCTGGCAAGAATCATTTGTCTTGAAGAACTTATCTGTTACAAGTGTAGAATTGAAAAGAGGACGAAGACAATAGGTCTTTGTATAAGGCATTGCACCTCTTACCACATCAGTAACAGTGCGTCTTTCCTGTATTTGCCTCACAATGTCTGGAAGTTTACCAAGCGTAGATTGAACTTTCGAAGCAGCCACATCATCAGCATCTACATCAAAACCTGGCAAACAAACATAAGTGTTTGGCATCTGAACAGAAAAGACAGCATCAAGAGAAAGCCCTGCCTTAGTTTTCAGTTCCTTACGAAGTATTTGGTCTGCATAACCCATGTCATCACCACAAGTCATTACAGCCCAAACATATTTTACATCTTCAGACTTTAGTTTTTCAATGAAATCTGATACAATGCAGGGAATGCCCCACGCATATACAGGAAACACTAATCCTATGCTTTCCGCCAGTGTTGTCTCACAATTTGGGATGGTGCATAGCTCTTCACCAAGCATCGATGCTAATCGAACGGCAACATATCTACTATTGCCAGTTCCCGAAAAAGAATATATCATTTGAAGTCGCCTTTATAATTGCGTGCAAAGTTACAAAAAAAAGAACATTCGCAAGCATAAAAGCTCACGAATGTTCTTTATTATTATTTAAAAGGTGTATTACTTAATGTAAACCTTCTTCATTTGACCATTGTTGTACTTCACAATGTTAAGGCCCTTCTGGAGAGTGTTAACCTTAGCACCGCTAACTGAGTAGATAGCCTTCACATTGCTCATTGGGTTAGCAACCTCTGCGATAGATGTAGCCTTGTCTGAAGGGAACTTAAGAATCTTAGCAGCAGTAGAAGTAGGAGCAGTAAGGTAAGCGTGGTTAGCTGTAACCTTTGGTGAAGCCTTTTCTGTGTCAACTACGAAGAATGCTACGCGTCCAGACTGGTTCTGGAGAACATACGAACCACTTGGTGCAGTTACCTCTGAGTAAACACCTGTGAGGAGACCTGAAGTGTATTCATCAGTTGTTGCAACACCCCAACCAGATACAACCTTGTCAACTGGAGTGTTCTCAGCTGAGAGAATAACTGGAGTATTAGCAGGGATTGTGCCTGTAATCTCATCAAGAACAAGTTCTGAGTTATCCTCCAAAGCAGATGTTGTGTAAGCCTTAACACCAGTTGGAATTGCTACAGCGAATGGAGCAACGAATGTAGCGTACTTAGAGTCAGAAACCTTGAGAGTAGCAGTTGCCTTGACAGCCTCAGCAAGTACCATGCGATAGTTGCTACCAGAAGTGTAAAGGTCATCATTTCCTGTTGAACCAATTAACTTGTTTGCTGCAACATTTTTAATCTGCCAATTTCCTTCTGCATCCATTGGAACAATCTCAAACTTAGCAGCTTTCTCTGCATCTGTAATAGTACGAATCTGCTCATCATTTCCTGTATAAGCAGAACCAAGAGCAAGATAACGCTTTGCTCCATCTGCATCATACTGGCTAAGAGTATATGTATTCTTTTCACCAGTAGGCTCGAAAATAAATGCCTGAGCATAATTTGCATTAGAGGTCTTGTACTTGATACCATAATTACCCTGATCGTTGCGACCTCCAGCAATGAATGTAAGAGCCTTATCCTTATGTGCAAAACCTACTGAAACATTAGTAATAGTATAACGCTTACCTGCTTCAGGAGCGTTGAGTGCAGGAATTTCGATTGCATTTACAATCTCAACCTGAGCTTCAATCTCTTCTGCAGATGTAGCATTTTCAAGAACTGACTTAGCAGTCTCAATCTTGTTATTGATTTCAGCAATAGCAGCAGCAGGGTACTGGAATGCACCTTCACCGACATTAGCTGTAGGAACATTTACACCATTAATTGCTTTCTCAAGTTCGATCTTAGCAAGTTCAGATGCAGGGATAGAGAAGAGGCGGATATCGGCGATAGCAATCTGGTTCTGATTATTTGTTGTCTTTGCAAATTCAAGAACATAGTTGCCATCAGCAGGAATAGTGATAGTACCATCGTATGCAGCCCATGAAGATGTCTGAGTGTGAGCCTTATTGTCTGGAGCTGTCACCTTAGCAGGATCAACTGTTGCTGTATTATCGCCAGACTTAACCACGATGTTACGAGCACCGAGTTCGTTCCAACCACCATAGTTGAACTTCAAGCTGTAAACACCAGCCTTGAGAGGCATTGTGTAGCCTTCAACTGTACCGTAAGAAGTCTCAAATTTAGCGAAGAGACAACCTGCTTCATCACCGACACCAGCATTTGTTCCCTTATTTGTCTGGTTGTAAACACGAGTATTATAACCGAGGTTTGTCCATCCTGTAGGTACAAGATAGCCACTCTCCTGAGCTGTAGTAAGAGTGAACTGACCATCATAAACAGCGTTTACTTCTTCTGTGTTCTCAGTCCATACAGCTTCTTCGAGAGCCTTCTGTGCATCAGCAACAACTGACTTCTCTGCAGGTTCTGTAATAGCCTTAGCAGCAGCTACAGCCTTAATAGCTTCAATATTATTATAAGGTGCAAACTCACCCTTCTGGAAACCAAGAGTATTAGCTTCAGCAGCTTCAATTGCAGCGTTGAGAGCAGCAATCTCGTCTGGAGTAGCCCATTCCAACAATTCATCTGGGTTGAGGTCGCGTTCCTTCTTATAAGTAACATTCTTGAATGAGAGCCAAGATACATTAGACTCAGCAGGAACATCAAACTTGATGCGGAGAACACCGTCCTTAACAAGACCCTGTGCAGTGAATGTATTCAAGTAGCGGTTTGTACCTTCAATTACATCACCTGCAGTTACATCAACAGCTTCACCATTATTAACAGTAAGGTTGATTGGCTTCAAATCGCCATTGTGTGATGTACGAACGAGAGCGCTAACAACATAAAGACCATTGTCAACATCAGAAATATTTGTCTCAATAGCATTAGCTTCAAGTGAACCAGAACCTACCCAGTACTCGAAGAATGGAACTGTGAAGTTAGAACCATCAGTTTCACCTTCTACTGACCAAGTATTAACATAGAGAGCAGTATCGAAGTTGTTGCAAGCCTTGTCACCAATAGTCCAAGGAGTAAGGAGGAAGTTGTACTCTGTAGAAGCGTGCCAGCCTGTTGCTGCGTTAGGGTTAACCACTACTTCGTTGAGAGTGCGGTTGTCGTATGCAGTCTGCTTCTCTGCGTATGCAGCAGCATAAGCTTCGTAGCCTTCACCATAAATATTAGTGCCATCGACAAGTGCCTTCTGGGCAGCAAGTGCAACAGCATTATTCTCATACTGCTTTACAGAAGCCTTAGCAGCTTCAATTGCCTTTACTGCTTCATCATAATTAGCAACAGTCTTGTTTGCATTGTATGCAGCAACGGCATCAGACTGAGCCTTCTCAATATCCTTGTTCATCACGCCTTCAGCAAGTGCTGGGAGTTCAGGCATGTTATCGCCAAGATATGTGAGACGGAAGTTGTCTGCCTTATACCAATTAGTAGAAGCAACCTTTATCTTGAGAGTACCATCAGATACATAAGTAATGACAGAACCATCAACACCTACGCCCTTACCTTCTGGAGAAGTCAAAACTTCTGCCACCGATTCATTGGCATAGAGATTGATCTTAACATTTGCATCTGAAGCAATGAGGGCTTTCACCTCATAGTTACCTACAGGAAGCTTGTAAGCAAGAGTCTGCTGAACATACTTCTCTGCATCGCCACCCCAAGTGTTGAATACATAATTGCCATCAGCATTAGAAACGGTGTAAGTACCGTTTGTAATAGGGTAAACATTTGTATCATTTGCCTTATTTGCCTCCCAACCTGTCAAGTTACCAGTTTCGAAACTTGGGTTCTCAATAAGGGAAGTGAGATCAGTTACGCCACTATTAATAAGGTCAGCAGCTTTATTCTCTATCAAATAAGCCCTGTTGGCTTCCTTAGCTGCTGCAACTGCATTTTTCAGATTTGCAGTAGCCGCTTCAAGTTCTGCTGCTGAAGTGTTATTAAGATTAATAATATTTTGAGAAACGGCATCTCTTATAGCATCCTTGGCTTCTGCGTCCATAACCAAATTATTGCGACATGAAATTGCTTCGTCAAGAGCTGCCTTATATGCTGCAACATATTCTGCAAGCTCAACTGCTGCTATTGAAGTATCGCCAAAATATGTGAGTGCAAATTCGCCCCAGATATTCCAAAGACCTGTATTAGTATCACCATGAACACCAAGATTAATTTCTTCTCCCTCACTTACAGCAAAGACGATTGATTTAATTGGGTACTTGTTCTGAAGGAAACTTTGATATGCAGATGCCATGCTGGTTTCACCATAAGCGATAGGGCAGAAAGTAGATTTGTTTTCATTCACGAAAACATAAGGAAGTGGTTCTGCTCCATTACCTGGGCTGTAGAATGCCTGGGCATCAAGTTTGTAAACACCTGGTTTAAGATCTGATATGGTTTGTGTGAAATGAAAACCATTATTTGAATGATAAGATTCTGCACAGTTTGCTACATTACCATTATTACCTTGAGCAAAATTCGATGGCTTACCTGACAAATCTGCTCCAGTAACAGTCCATGTTGTGTGGAAATCGGTATTTGCATTACGCTTAAACTCTGGGTTCTGGATAAAGTAAGTTACATCAACAGGGTTTTCGGCACTCGCACTTTCCTGCATCTTTACTACATCAGCAAGAGTAATCAACTTCCACTGTGCGCTTGCTGCTGCATCAGTTACAGTTTTAACTGGCTGGTTCTTGCCATTACCTGCAACATAATTACCACCATTTTCAATTGTACAAGTACCATCGGAATTTACTGAAATATTCCATGATGTTGCAGCTCCGTCAACATACAAGTTTGTAGCGAGGAAGTGGTTGGCTGCATTGTTGAACTGATAAGAATCGAGAGTGTAACCTTCTCCACTTACTGAGAGGTTAAATCTTTGTGGGCGTCCGAGCAGGGTTGCACGCGTACCCCAATCATTACCACCACCAAGGAAAGCACCAGTCTCAACATTTTGGATGAAATATTCACCTTCCGCAATCTGAGCCTTAGCACTACCCATTCCTAAGACGGCAAATGCCGCAAGAAGTAAATGTTTAAGTTTCATTTTAGATTTGTTTAGTTAATAATTATTTAATAAAGTTACTTTTTCACATAATTTATCGTGCAAATATAATAAAACTTATTATAAATAATGTGGCTTTCAGCAAAAAAACGCAAAAAATGCTATATTTTTCATGACTTTCAACGCAAAACGCACAAAAACAAACATAACAAATAACATTTCTCTTCAAACATATATTAAGCACATATAAATTACTTATCTAAACTATCAACTCAAATTCTACCTATTTTTCGCTTTAAACATGCGGAGGATTTGCCTTAAACATGCGGAAGTTTTGCCTCAAACATGCAGAGGTTTTGCCTCATTTTACCTTATGTTTTAAGCAAAAACTACTATACTTTTTTGCACTTACATCTCCCAGAAAAATTACAAAAAATGCAAATTTAGCCAACATCCACCCAAACTAGAGCTAAATCATTGATAATGAACGAATATGCTATAGGTGGATGTTATCTAAACATCCACCCAACATCCACCTACATCCACCCAACTTCCACCTTTCGACTTTTAAGGAACAGTACGTGTACATTCCATTATTTTCTGTCCCATCTTGGGAACTGCATTTTCCTTTATGATATGAGCATTTTGAAAAAGGTGGATGTGGGTGGATGTACAGCGAACATCCACCCTATGTAAATTATCTAATTATCAACAACTTAATTCTATTTTGGGTGGATGTAGGATGTTTTTACCACTTTTCATTATTTTTGAGTCATGTCTTAGAATTTCGATTGTTAAAGGCTTTTCTTTTCAATAAGTGCAAAACGCACAAATATACTGCTATGAAGAGAAGAATAATCCGCCAAACAACAAGAAATGAAGTAAACATTTGGCAGAATGAAAAGTTCTTCGTATTTTTGCCCTCTATGAAACGAATCACCTACTTTATCGTCATGCTGATGCTGTGCTGTTTGGCATCAGCACAGACACCCAGACTCTACCACCTGAAGAACCACAGCGGCATATCGATGGATGTGACAGACTTGGGGGCTCGCATTGTGTCGCTCATGGTTCCCGACTGCAACGGGAATATCGAGAATGTTGTGTGCGGTTTTGACACCCTACAATCATATACTAAGTACAAACAAAACTATGGTGCAACCGTAGGCAGGTATATTGGCAGAATACTCGGCGCTCAATTCTCACTCGACGGAAAGACCTACAAGCTCGATGCCGAAAGCAACGGACACTGCTCTCATGGTGGTCGCCCAGGATGGGCAAACCGAATGTGGAGCATCACCCAGCACACGGGCAACTCCATCACTCTGCAATATATCTCTCCCGATGGCGAAAGCGGTTTCCCTGGCACCCTGACTATGAATGTCACCTATACACTTACTGACAATAACGAACTGAGCATAGAATACAAGGCTACAACTACGAAACCTACTGTACTCAACCCATCTAATCATTCGTTCTTCAATATCTCGGGCGACTTCACCTCTACCGTGCTCGACCAACAACTGATGATTGATGGTGACAGCATAGCACTTTATGATGACAAGAAATGTGTTACGGGTGAGTTATCGAGCGTAAAGGACACCCCTTTTGATTTCAGCATTCCCACAAACATTGGTGCAAGGATAGATGCTGACAATCAGCAATTAAAAGTGACAGGAGGCTACGACCATTCATACCTGCTTCGCCACGGAGGAGACATCAACAATGTGGCTGCTCGCATCTACGACCCTAAGAGTGGACGCATGATGGAAGTGCTAACCACCGAACCAGTTCTCCATATCTATTCTGGTAATGGACTAAAGGCAAACACACCTGGAAAGAATGGACTCAAATATGCTCGTCGCACAGCCATCTGTTTCGAGACAATGCACTTTGCCGACAGCCCAAACAAACCACAATGGCAATCAACAGTGCTTCGCCCGGGCGAGACATTTACATCACAAACCATATACCGATTCTCAGCACCAGAACTTACTCCCAAATCAGGATATGTACCAATCGCAGAAGGGGGATATATGTATTACGAGGAATACGGTGAAGGCACTCCTGTGATTCTTGTTCATGGTCACACTCTGGACAGACGTATGTGGCGCAAACAGATAGAGGCTCTGTCGCCTTACTATCGTGTCATCACTCCCGATGTGAGAGGATATGGAAAGTCGTCGCGCCTGAAGGAAAATCTCCACACAACACATGTCGATGATCTCATAACACTCATGGATTCGCTTCACATAGAGAAAGCTCATGTCATCGGTCTTTCTATGGGTGGTTTCATCACTGCCGATATGGTAGCGATGTACCCAGATAGAATGCTCTCTTGTGTGATGGCAAGTGGTAGTCTGCGTAATCGCAAAGGACCATCACAACCTGTAGATGCAGCTGAGCGTGCAGAGACACAAGCTAAGATTGATGAAGTGTTGCGTAAGGGCATTCAACAGACTCGTACTGAATGGATTGAACAACTTATCAGCGGTGGTGGTTCGCAAGCAGAAAGCATTCGAACAGAACTCACATCCATCATCAATGATTGGGACGGATGGAGCCTTACTCACCACGAACCGCACCTTTGGTATGCTAATGATGCTGCTCCTATTCTGAAGGAGCGTTGTCCGGATGTTCCTACCCTCTTCCTCTCTGGAGAGAACGAACACAAGAAACGTGGTTCGATGATGAAGTCACTACCTCGTTCCGAGTTTCTTGTCATTCCAGATTGTGGACACATGACAAACATGGAGAAACCTGAAGAGTTCAACAGAATAATAATGGAGTTTTTGATGAGGTTAAAGGGTTAAAAGGTTAAAGGGATAAAAGTTTAACGAAACATATAAAACAAGATATAATATGTCAGAATACAATAAGTGGGTGGCTTGCTGGGGTAATGCCACATCTATCACAGACCGTAAGGAGTGTGTCTATGCTAAAGACATCACGCTCCGCTACCCTATTCGAGTGGTGTTTTCGGGAAACAAGATGCGTTTCCGTTTCTCTAATCTTACAGGTACAGAGGACATCACACTCACTAAAGCCTTTGTTGCAAAGGTAACTGATGATTATCAACCAGTTGCCATCACATTCTCAGGTAGTCAGAGCATCACTATTGCACCAGGTACTGAGGTGAACAGCGATGCTATAAACATAGACATCACCGCAGGAGACAACATAGAGGTAAGCATGTACTTCGCCGACTACACCCAGATGAATGCTGGCACACTCATCACAGGTCCACTCTCGCGAGGAAAATACACCTATGGGAACTTTGCAGACCAACGCGAACTTCCGCTCGGCCTCACTCGCAACACCAACTGGTTCTATTTCCTTAATACTATTGACATACTCACTGAGGAAAAGAACCATGCTCTCGTATGCTATGGCGACTCTATAACAGCACAGAGTTGGCCGGACTATCTCGCCATTCGTGCTTGGGAGGGTGGACATCACGACATATCCATCATACGCAGAGCAGTCAGCGGCACTCGCATCCTGCGCCAGTACGACTGTATCACATATCAAGCATACGGACTCAAGGGAGCTACACGCTTCCCAATCGAGATGGATGTGGCAGGAGCCGACACAGTACTCATCCAGCACGGCATCAACGACATCATCCACCCTGTAGGAGTTGAGGTGAATCCTTTCCGTCCTTGGAGCGACATGCCAACTCTCGACGATCTCATTCGCGGCACAGAGGATATATACATCGCCCATGCTCGCAAACTGGGTCTCAACGTATGGTGCGGCACACTTTTGCCTATCTACGGATGGCGCACATATTCTGAGGAACGCGACAAACTGCGTTGCCAGTTCAACGAGTGGCTTCGCACATCCCCACTCTTCGACCGCTGTATAGACTTCGACCTCGCCGTTCGCGACACTCAAAACCCTGCAGCTTTCGCACCCGGATTCGACTCTGGCGACCACCTACACCCAAGCGAAGCTGCCTACAAGGCAATGGCAGATGTGGTGACAATATAAAAGAAATGTGATGACAAAAAAAGAGGGCCCGAACTTCACAGCCCTACCCTCTACAGTTATTTTCAATAACCACTAACAAATTTTATTTAATACTTTTTACTAATTGTATGAATATGAAACAAAATGTTTGAGATTGCTAAACATGTTTTATAATAAAATTGATCCAGGTTTGAACCCTGATATATACAAGGTTCAATACCTGGTTTAAAGGCTCATTACCGCCCAACACAGAGTTTGTCTTTCCTTGTACTGTTCAATGTTATCTTTTTTTGCTGCATTATCCTCTTCTCAGAGTACTGCTACATCAATCTAATAGAAACAAAATTATCAATAACTTAATGTTTTACTCTGCAAAGGTAAGGTATAAAATACGAAAAAACAAAAAGAAAATACCTTGTCGTTTGTTCTATTTTGCCCTTTTTTCTCTTATTTATGCTCTTTACAACAAACAACAATCCTTTTAGAACAAACAAATAAAGTATAAAAGAACTAAATTTGCATCCAGTTTCAATAATTGTATCGATTTTTGGCAAGACAATCACTTGCACAATGTATAGTGAAAACCTTATTCGCTATCAAAAATCTATAACAATGACTAAAGATGAAGAAGATTGACATTAATGCATTGCAGCAATATAAGATGACTCGTTCCATGAGCGGGAAGTTCGCTTTGCTCGATAACATAGATATTTTTACATCAAACATGGATTCGCTCCTGCTTGATGGATTTATGATTGCCTTTGTCAACAATGGTTCGATACAACTAAAGGTTGACGACACATTATATAATTTAAATAAAGGCGACATCATCGCCCTTCACCCACACAGCATCGTCGAGAACATCAAGACCGACAAGGACATCAATATGCGTGCATTCTATTCTACTATAGAATACGCACACATGGTAGGCAACATCATCGACCTCAACTGGACATCAGAACAGCTTATGAGCATAAGCCACCACTCCCTTCATGTTGATGACGAGGACCTTGAACTGCTTAACCTACACTTCGACCTGCTTCATACCATCAATCTGAGACCAAACTCACCACAGAAGTGGCGCAGTCTGCAACATGCTTTCTCCTCCCTCATCTTCGACTACGACTTCATGCAGAACAAGGAGAGCAATGATATGCCACAACGCAAGTACTCGCAGTCCGAGAACCTTATGTCAAGATTCATCAAACTGCTGAACGACCCAAGCCATCCGTTCGTGTCCACATCACAATATGCTGAGGAACTCTGTGTCACGCCTAAATATTTCTCAAGCGTGTGCAAGCAGACTACTGGCAAAACTGCATACACTCTCATCAACGAAAAAATCATCAAAACAGCCAAGATACTGCTCCGCAACGACAACCTTAGCATCAAGCAGGTATCCGACGAACTTAACTTCGCCAACCAAAGCCATTTTGGTCGTTTCTTCGTGCGACATGTGGGCATCTCGCCACTTCAGTATCGCGAAGCACAAAACAAAGACAACATAGGTATCACTCATACAACGCCAGATACAGAAGACATGTAACAACCCTTTGTTCGGATTCAAAACAAAAAGGGTTGAAATCTACAGGAATTTTGTTCATAAATTAAAATTCCTACCACTTTTGTACCACATGAATGGTAGGAAATTACTATATTTGCATAAAGTTTCTACTAAAAGATCTAATCTATACCTTATTTTAAAACTAATGTCTTTATACTTTAACCTAAATTAAATAGCAAAAATGATTACAAAAGGCCGAACTGCGAAGTTCGGTCTTTTCATTTTATACAATTCGATGAATCCACATTAACACCCCCTATTTACACCACAATATTGCAAAAGAACCAAAAAAATGTACAATTATAACATGCAATACACTCTAAATGCCTAAAAGATGTTATCATTCATTTTATTCAATACTATTTTTTTGTAATTTTGCCACATCTTACATATATGTGAAAAATCTAATGAAAAAAATTGAAATTACCTTTAATATCCGAACTCAGGCGAAAGAAACCACCTATGCCAGCATAGAGCACGAGTTTCACGACAAGATAATTCGCAGCATCCGACGCGATGCAGCTGCGTTCAAGAAAGAATACGAACAAGATACAGGGGAAGAATGCGAACCAGGTAACCATTGCTATGCTCAGGGCATAGACCTCAGCGATGTACTCTTCACCGAACAGTACGAAAGCATCCTTGAGGAATGTCGTGAAGAGGCACGAAACCTCTACCCAACATCACCTATACATATCCTCGTCGAAACCGACCTCGAACAATTCCT
The DNA here is from genome assembly GCA_937893145.1 of uncultured Prevotellaceae bacterium. GTDB lineage: Bacteria > Bacteroidota > Bacteroidia > Bacteroidales > Bacteroidaceae > Minthosoma. The sequence goes on from CALBJW010000166.1 coordinate 20,279, forward strand.
CCAGAACCTTGATGCTCTCGAAGCACAGGAATAATCTCTGCAAAACATACGGAAGATGGACTTCATTCTTCCGTATGTTTTTTCATTATTAAAGGACAAATTACCAACAAGTAAAATGATTGAGACAATAAAAAGGAGGATAAATAGCCGTGCAAAGGAATAATTTTTGTATCTTTGCAGCAAAATGAATAACAATGGTAAAGAATTCTCATTACATATTAGATGAAGCAGGGGCTCAGATTGGGCTCTCGTCCTACGTTCCAGAGGAGGGAGTGGCTGAGTTTCATGCTATAATTCGTGTGGAGTCGAGAGGTGAGGTGTTTGCACAGCAATACTCAAGACTGAAGAGTGCAAAGGAAACTCTGTGCAACCTGCCAGAACTGAAGGGGGCAAAGATTGTCTTCAAGCGTTACTTCCTCTCTGATGCCACAAACCAAGCTCCTGTGATGGACAAGGAGGAGGAATGTGCAGTATCATACATTCAGCAGGCTCCACTCGATGGCAGCAAGATTGCTTTGTGGATATATTTGCAGAGAGGCACTGAGGTGAGTGTGGACGGTAAGACTACAATAGTAGAACACAACGGATACAAGCACCTGTGGACTATGGGCATCTTCAGCAATGTGGACAACTCGTACATGCAAACTTGGAAGACGTTGTTTGAATACATCGACATTCTGAAGAAACACAATGCCACCCTATTTGACAACTGCATACGCACTTGGTTCTTTGTGCGTGATGTTGACACTCAATATGGTGGTCTGGTGAAGGCTCGTCGTGAGTGTTTCATCGAACAAGGTCTCACTCCTAACACTCATTATATTTCTTCTACGGGCATTGGTGGAAATCCTGTTGACCCTAAGGCTCTCGTACAACTTGGTGCTTATGCCATGACTGGTTTTGAACCAGAACAGCAACACTATCTGTATGCCTTGACTCACCTGAACAAGACTATTGAATATGGTGTGACATTCGAACGAGGCACTTTGTTTGAATATGGCGATAGAGGTCACATATATATTTCTGGTACTGCATCTATCAACAATAAGGGTGAGGTGATGCACGTTGGTGACATCGTGAACCAGACAAAACGAATGTGGGAGAATGTGGAAGAACTCCTGAAGGAGGGCAACATGGGATATGATGATGTGATGCAGATTATTGTCTATCTGCGTGATACTGCAGACTACGATATTGTGTCTCGCATGTTCAAGGAGAAGTTTCCTAACACTCCATACGTCATAACTCTTGCTCCTGTATGTCGTCCTACATGGCTCATCGAAATGGAATGTATCGCCGTGCAGAAAAGGGAAACAGGATTTAGGAATTTCTAAATCTCGTACTCGTTTACTTGTTTGACTTCACATCAAGTTTGCTCATAAAGCACTTGAAAGCATACTCAAAGTCTCGCATCTGAGACATAAACTCGGACTGCTCTTCGCTCCTCTCAATGGCATCGAAGAGCAGTTCGTAGTCTTTTAGACGTTCGGAAGGAATAATACGAAGAGCAAGACTACCGCTGTAGTGGAAACGGTAAAAGTCAGTCAAGAGATCGAGTCCTGTCCACTGCCCTACTCTCTTGCTCTGCTTCTTTTTTGCTCCGGCACGAAGCATGAGTTGGTGTGATGAGAGAGGAAGCATCTCATCTTGCAAAATCTTTGGCACATCACGAACGGCGAAACGCGTACGAACAAGGTCACGAAATTGCCAATCACACAGTTCAAGGTAGTTCTTGGACTGAAGTGCTTCGACGCTCCATACTGGTTGTTTCCCTTTTTTCTTAGTGTATTCCAACTCCTTGCGATAGCGGTCGAAGAATGTATCATAGCCTTCTACCTCATCAACCACTACAGTTTCTAAGTTAAATTGTTCTGCATCTTTGAGTGTGAGAATGCGGTAGGCTGGCACACAGGTTATGAGGGATGGAGTCTGTATGTTGTACATGGATTCGCCATTTCGCTCCATCACTGCTAAATCGTAAATGTGCATGTGTCCTGCAAAGTGAAGTCGAACACCAGCATCGAACAAGGCACGACTCACCTCCGCGTTTGGAATGCGCTCGATGTCGAACTTGCTCCTACCCCACGAACGAGCAAGGACTGGTGATGCTCCATCGTTGAAGTCGAGCAGAGGAAAATGGCTGAATGCCACTACTCGTTTCCCAAGTCGATGTGCTTCTTCATAGACATGCTTCACCCAAGTAATGAGGAAGGACTTATGCTGAAGGGTGTTGTTCCACCCCACTCCCGAATTCTTGTATTTACCTTCAACCACATCTGGCAGATATACTCCGCAATCGATACTGAGCAACCACAGTCCAGGAACAGGCTCTGCAAGGTAAGATGTGTCGTATGCTCGAATCGTATCAGCATAGGTGAACATACGGCGAGTGGCTTCGCTCTGCTCCGATGCCTTTGCAAAAGTATAGTCTTCGTAGGAATATGTGGAGAAAGGTGTTTCCCAATATACATAGTCGGCACGAGGATAATAACCGAAACGTGCAAAGTCGTTCATATGTTGTTTATGCCCAACACTGAACATAAGAGGATTGACTTCATAACCAGGGAGGTACTGGGACGAATCACTAACCTGAACACGAGTGCTGCCATCAGGATTGAGGAATGCTTTGCCAATACTATGTTTGCCGAATGGAGCACTTGGATCATGATTGCCAGGAGTGACAAAGAAACGAATGCCGTACTTCTGTTCGTAAGAGTCGAGCATCTTCTTTGCTGCCAACTGATTAAGTATCTGCCCATCATCGGTGACATCGCCCGATATGACAACAAGCTTTATTCCCTTGCTTGCCACATCATCGAGGGCGGTTCGAAGTGCAAAGATATTTTCGTTGAAAAGACGTGTAGATTGAACCTGCGCCTCCATGCTGCGAAGAAGGTCGGGATGGTCTATGACATCCTGGATATGTGAGTCGGAAAGGAACGCAACTCTATAGCTCATGTTTTCGTTCTCCGGCTGGGAATAGACCGAATTTGACATGGCAAATGCAAAAATCAAGAGGAGCAATGAGATAGATATATGATGCTTCATTTAGGTTTCTCGCTTTATGGTTTGTTATACATTATATGCAAAAGTAGGATTTTTGAGAGAAATATGCAAACAATTCGTTTCTTTATTTCCTTTATTGACACTTTTTTTCTATCTTTGCAACCAAGAGAACAATTATAAAACAAAGTACACTATATGAAATTTGTTAAGACACTTAAGGGATTGATTGCCGCCTTCCTCATGGGAATGGCTTTCATAACCAACGCTGATGCTCAGTCACAGCTCTACCCTCAACATTTCGACCTTAGCGAAATAAGACTGCTCGACTGCCAGCAGAAGGACATGATGATTCTCAATGCTAAGCTGTTGCTTGAGTATGATGCCGACCGCTTGATGACTCCTTTTATTCGACAAGCTGGTTTGGGTGCCAAGAGCAGCAGCAAATATTATGGATGGGTGCAGAAGCATCCTTCATTCCAGAACTGGGGACTCGACAGTTGGAGTCTTGAAGGACATGTCGGTGGTCACTATGTCACAGCTCTTGCATTGGCATACGCAGCACTTAACAATGAACCTGAATATGCTGCACTTCGCACTCAACTCAAAGAACGCATGGACTACTGTGTTGACATCATGAAGGACTGTCAGGATGCATACAAGAACGACACAAAGGGCTTGAAGGGATTCATTGGCGGACAACCAATCAACCAGATATGGACAGGTCTCTATGCTAACGACCTCACGGAATTCAAGAAGTACGGTGGTTGGGTACCATTCTACTGCCAGCATAAGGTTCTTGCTGGTCTTCGTGATGCCTACATCTACGGTGGTAGCACTACTGCCCTCGAATGTTTCCGTGGTCTTGCAGACTGGAGCATCAATGTGGTGAGCAAACTTTCAACTGCAGACATGCAGACTGTTCTTGGTTGGGAACATGGAGGTATGAACGAAACAATCCTCGATGCATACACTCTCTTTGGAGACAGAAAGTATCTTGTCGGCGCAAAGAAGTACAGTCATCAGTACATGATAGACGGTATGAAGCAATACAACGCCACTTTCCTCGACGGAAAGCATGCTAATACTCAGGTGCCAAAGTACATTGGTTTTGAACGTATCTGGCAAGAAGACAAGATGATGACTGACTACCGAAAGAGTGTTCTCAACTTCTGGGACGATGTAGCATACAAGCGTACCGTATGTATTGGTGGTAACAGCATCAGCGAACACTTCCAGAGTCATGACAGAGGAAGCCTCTACATCACAAATCTTGAAGGACCAGAATCGTGCAACTCAAACAATATGCTGAAACTTTCAGAGGATTTGTTTGATGACACTCATGATGTTAAGTATGCAGACTTCTACGAAGCAACGATGTACAACCACATCATGTCAACTCAAGACCCAACAACTGGTGGCTATGTTTACTTCACTTCACTTCGCCCACAGAGCTACCGCATCTATTCAAAGGTAAATCAGGGCATGTGGTGCTGCGTTGGTACAGGTATGGAGAACCACAGCAAGTATGCACACTTTACTTATACTCATTCCAACGATACTCTTTATGTGAACCTCTTCATGCCATCAGAACTCCTGAACGACAGGTTCGGAGTGAAGCAGGAAACCAACTTCCCATTTGAGCAGAAAACAAAACTCACTGTAACAAAGGGCGAATATGTGCTTGCAGTTCGTAAGCCAAGTTGGACCGAAGGTGGCGGTCGCTATATATATAATAAGGTAAAGGAGGGCGATGTTATCACAGTTGACCTCCCAATGAAACTCCGCATCGAGGCTTGTCCAGACTATAATGACTATATTGCATTCAAGTATGGACCTATACTTCTTGGTGCTCGCACAGATACAGAGAAGACACTCGAAAATGAATATGGAGGAGAAGGACGTATGGACCACTCGCCTGGTGTTAGAGCAAGCATTCGTCCTCTCTCAACATCACCTCTCATCATCGGCAATCGAAACAATGCGGTTGACAGTGTGAAATTGGTGGATGCAAGCAAACTCCTGTTCTCGCTCAAGACATATAATCTCGGAACTATCAAGCTCGAACCATTCAACGACATTCATCATTCACGATATTCTTGCTATTTCTTCCAATCGACTCCAGAGGGATACGCAAACAGCACAATGGGTAAGGCTGATGCCGAAGAGAAGGCAATGATAGAGCGTACCCTTGACTTCGTTGCTACTGGTGAGCAACAGAGTGAGGCTGGTCATGATGCAAAATACTCAGTGACTTCAACAAGTGGCACATATCGTGGCGAGACTTATCGAGATGGTCAGGCTAACAATTATGTTCAGTATGTACTTGAAAACAAGGAAGGTGCAAAGACAAACGTATCCGTTATGATTCGTCTTATCACAGCAGACAAGAACAGAGCAATGTCTATCTATATCGATGGTGTAAAGATTGCAGACCATAAGGTTCCTGACACTTACAAGGGTGCAAATGAAAATGGTTTCTATAACATAGAATTCCGCATTCCTGATGAATTGCTCAAGGACAGCAATGGCAACATAAAGAAGAAGCTGACATTCAAGGCTGTAGCATCAAGCAACACATTGCTTCCAGGTCTTTATTACCTCCGACTCTTGAAGGACTACAAAGACAACTCGTACTCATGGAACGGTTTGGACTGGAAGACAGGCGATTCGGGACGAGTAAGTCAAGACAAGTTTAGTTATGATACAGAAAACAATTACATAACAATCAAGGCAGGGACAGGCACTAACAATGTCTGTCTCTCCTTAAATACAGAGGACACTGATTATGAGATAAACTCAACTCAGAAGTACCTGGTAGTGATGGGTGAAGGACTCAGCGTAAGTTCTGGTTCTTCGTTTCTCTGGTGGCTGAACGGTGTGAACAAAGGTTCGAGTGTAGCCCCTACCACAACCAAAAGTATCAAACGAACAAGAGAAGATGGCAGTTCGTATTACGACAGGGTAATATGCTGGGATATGACTAAGTCTGGAATCGCAGACCATAACGTAGGTGACAGATTTAGTATCTGTCAAGGAATGACAGTCTTCGGTCTTACTTCAACAACAGGTACTGCAACTATCAAGTACATAGGTTTTGAGGAAAACATAGAAGACTACATTGCAACAGAGACAAGCATCAGCAGCACTACATCAGTATCTAAAGACAACGTGATGTACAACCTTAAAGGTCAACGCATCAGTAGTGCAAAGCCAAATGAGATAGTAATTAAGAATGGACAAAAATATTTAGTTCGATGAAAAAAGGTTTTCTTTTCTTAGCATTATGCTTTTCTTTCTGTGTGGTAAAGGCACAGATTGTATATTCCGACTATTCAGACCCTGATGTATGTGAGGGAACAAACGGCGATTACTGGTTGACAGCAAGTAGTTTCCAGTGTACTCCTGGTTTGCCAATACTCCACTCTACCGACCTTGTGCATTGGGAACTTGTGAACTATGCACTTGAACGACTCGTTCCTGTTGAACACTACAATAGTATTCAACACGGCAACGGTGTATGGGCTCCAAGCATTCGTTTGCACAACGACACATATTATATATATTGGGGCGACCCAGACTTCGGGGTTTTCATGGTAAAGACTAAGGACCCAATGGGCAAGTGGGACGAACCTGTATTGGTCATTGAAGGCAAGGGCATCATCGACACTACCCCACTCTGGGACGAGGATGGCAGATGCTATCTGGTGAATGGATGGGCAAACAGCCGATGTGGATTTAATAGCGTAGTGACAGTTCGCGAATTGTCTGCAGATGGAACAAAGGCGATTGGACAGCCTCAGATGGTATATGATGGTTATGTAGTGGGCGACCACACCATTGAAGGACCAAAATTCTATAAGCATGATGGCTATTACTACATCCTTGCTCCTGCGGGAAGTGTGACAACGGGTTGGCAACTTGCTCTTCGTTCAAAGAATGTGTACGGTCCATACGAACGCAAGATTGTGTTCAACAAGGATGGTATTCATCAGGGGGGACTCGTAGGTAACAACTTCATCTGTTTTCAGGAGATTGGTGCTTATGGCAGAATACTTCACCTTCTCGATGTGAAGTGGACAAATGGTTGGCCAATGATGAGCATCAGCAAGAAGAATACTCCACAGCCATTGAAGGTGGCAGATGGAAAGAACAGACATAACCTTGCAAACTCATCCGACCTTAGTTATCAGTGGCATGCTAACTATCAGGAGCATTTTGGTTTTGCAACAACAACCGGCACAAGAGTGTATGCTCATCATGTGGCAAAGGACAAGAAGAATCTGTGGGACGTACCAAACATGTTCCTCAAGAAGTTTGATGGAGAGACTTTTTCCGATACTCTACAGCTTACCATCACAGCAAAGGGAGATGGTGACGAGAGCGGTTTCATAATCATGGGACGTGACTACTACCGTTTGTCTGTTCATTTTGAAAATGGTAACTTCACTCTCAAGCAGATTACTTGTCGAGATGCGGAGAAAGGTAAAGGCGAAACAAGCAAAGACATCTGCCCACTGAAAACTCGCAGTTATGGAGGTGGGGCAAAGCAGAACTTTGAAACAAAGCTGTCTGTATGCATAAAATGCGAAAAAGATGCTGTCTGCAAGATATCGTATAGCACAGACAACAAGCATTTCATCCCACTCCCAGATTCATTCCCTGCACGAGAAGGAAAATGGATTGGTGCGAAATATGGTATATATAGTATAGCACCAGAAGGCATCACAAAGGGATGGATTGACATGAACAAATGATGACAAGCACTCAATCCTGAAGTAAAGGGATAGTCATAGGAAACATAAAAACAATATGGTTCACCGAAACGAAATGTTTTAGTGAACCATATTGTTTTTCAAAAGTAAGGAAAGAACTACTTATCCTTTTTCTCTTTCAAAAGCAAGTGAGAATTAGTTGTTCCAATCGTTACCCTTTACGAAATCAGAGTTGTCAAGTGCAGATCCTGTACGTTCCTTTGAGAGAGCATCGCTTTCATCTGCAGGAGTTGATACTGCTGCCAACTGACAAATCATCTGAATTCCTTCAAACTTTGCAGTTTCTGTAATAGGAGTAATGTAAATTTTCTTCATATCTTTTATTATTTTTTATTTACTATTTATGCATTCTTGGTGCAAATGTAAGAAATATTATCCAATGTACAATGACTTTGTACTACAAAAATTACATTTTTATTATAAAATATGCGATAATTGAGTCGTTTTGCAATTTAGAATATAAATTCTAACGCTCTTTACACTCAGAAGGCAATGCATCATAAATACATTCGAAATCTTCAATGCACTTGATTATGCTGTCGGTTTTATCCACAACAGAGAGGATAAGATTCTTATAGTACCCTTTCTTTATCATGTGCTTCATGAATGGAATGACAGGAACTTCTTTAGTCCAGAACTGTGTGCCGACAAACACCATTGGGCTGGCATAACCAAGTGAAAGGTAATGGTTTTGTACGGCTTCCTGGAATATCTCCTGTATGGTTCCTGCACTTCCTGGCATATAGACGAGTCCACCGTAAGCAATGGTGATGATGGCATCTTCACGGACACTGTTGTCAAAGAATTTCGCAATATGTGTGGCAAAAGCACATGGAGGTTCATGTCCATAGAACCATGTTGGGATAGCAAGACTCTTGTACTCGGTCTTGAGTGGATATTTCCTCAACACCTCGAAAGCTGTTGCCATCCAACCATCATCCTTGAAGGTAGGAGCCTGAGCAAGTATGCTGACTGCATCATCAACCTCTTCTGATGTTCGACCTGCCATCCACGCTCCCAAATGTGTGGCTTCCATTGCACCAGGACCACCACCACTAATCATCAAGAAACCTTTCTCGGTAAGTTGTTTGCTCACTTCTACCGTCTGGCGGTATGTTTCATCAGAACGCTTCATGGCATGACCTCCCATTATTCCGACAACAAGTCGTTCTTCGTAGTTCTCAAGAAAATAATGCATGTGCTTCAACATATCGCAATCGTGCATGGAACGAGCTGCCATCTCAAATGGGTTGCGAGTTTGTTTGCCCAAAGAACAGACGTGCTTATACACACGAGTATCGTAGCATCGTTCAAAACTTGAAGGGTCGGATGCACGATATTCATCGAAAAGTTCCTTTGTTGTATAGAGACTGTTTCGTATAACATCAAAAGGTACAGAACACAAGTAGTGTTGAAATTCACCAAGTTCCTGAAGTGTAATGTCGCTTGTATTAATCATTTATTTTATGGAAAGGTTATGGTTTCATTGGCAAAGATAACGTTTTTTTAATCATTTATAATATAAATGACTAATTTTTTTGCTTAGTTTCATTTTTTATGCTTATCTTTGGACAAAAATAAATAAAGATATGAAAAGAATCTACAAAATTTTACTTATCATCGCAGCAGTTATTCTTGTTGTTTTGACAGGTGCAAGCATTTACATGCTCAACTATGCTTTAGGACAAGACGAGACATATAGTCAGGATGCAGAAGAAGCAGAACTCAAGGAAAAATATCCTTGGACTGCAGAGTGGGTGGATAGTCTGCTCAACAATGAGGTGCTTAAAGACACCTTTATCGTAAATGACAAAAATGAGAAACTGCACGCTTTCTACCTTTCTGCAAAAGAACCAACAAAGAAGACTGCAGTCCTTGTGCATGGCTACAAGGATTGTGCATTCATGATGTTGAGATATGGCTATATCTACAACACAAGTCTTAACTATAACATTCTCGTTCCAGACCTTCATGCTCATGGACTTTCGGAAGGAAAGAACATTCAGATGGGATGGAAAGACCGCCTCGATGTGCTCCGTTGGATAAGTGTTGCTGATGAAGTGTTTGGTGGAAACACAAAGGTTGTAGTGCATGGCCTCTCTATGGGTGCAGCAACAACAATGATGACTTCGGGCGAAGAGGCTGTTCCTAACTGCGTGAAGGCATTCATCGAAGACTGCGGTTACACAAGTGTCTGGGATGAATTTAGCGGAGAGATAAAGAACCAATTCGGTCTTCCTGCATTCCCACTTCTTAACTGTGCAAGTATTGCTTGTCAACTGAGATACGGATGGAACTTCAAGGAAGCAAGTGCATTGAAGCAAGTAGCGAAGTGCAAGCATCCAATGCTCTTCATTCATGGTGATAATGATGACTTTGTTCCAAGCTATATGGTTCATCCACTTCATGAAGCTCACCCTGGTCCAAAGGACATTTGGATTGCAAAGGGGTCGGCTCATGCAATGGCTTATCATGATCATCCTGAGGAATATGTTGAAGTGATTACAAACTATTTGAATAAATACATTAAGTAATTTTGTTATCCTCTACCCTACCTGCTGCTCAGATTGCAGACAGAGTAAACGCTGAACTAAAGGTCAATTCTTCACTTGTCATTACAGCTCCACCAGGAGCGGGCAAGTCAACCTTGCTTCCACTTACGATCCTTGAGGGGTTAGTAAATGGAGGCAAGATTCTTATGCTCGAACCACGAAGACTTGCTGCTCGGCAGATTGCAGAACGAATGGCAGAAATGCTTGGAGAAAAGGTAGGCGAAACGGTAGGCTATCGTATTCGATTTGAGAGTTGCGTGTCGGCAAAAACACGAATCGAAGTGCTAACAGAAGGCATTCTTACTCGAATGCTTATCGACGATTCCACTCTTGAAGGTGTATCGGTTGTCATTTTTGATGAGTTTCACGAACGAAGCATAAACTCGGATGTTGCACTTGCTCTCACCCGAGAAGCACAGAACATCATTCGTCCAGACCTGAAGATTGTCATCATGTCTGCAACTATTGATGCAACGAACATCTGCTCTGCTCTCAATGCCCCACTTGTGGAAAGCATGGGAAGGATGTTTCCTGTTGATATAAAGCATGTGGATTGTGACATTTCTGAAACGAGCAAAGTTGATGAAATAGCCCGAGCTGTTGTTTCTGCTATCCTCTCTGCTCATAGAGAACATGAGGGAGATATCCTCGCATTCTTACCAGGACAAGCAGAAATACAGAAGTGCGAGGAAATGCTTGGTGATACTCTTCAAGGCACTCATATATATCCTCTTTATGGATTGCTATCGCAGCAGCAACAAAGACAAGCAATTGCTCCGAGCAAGGAGGGCGAAAGAAAAGTGGTTCTCGCCACACCAATAGCTGAGACTTCTCTCACCATTCAGGGTGTGAGGATTGTTATCGACTCTGGACTATGCCGCAAACTTGTCTTCTCTCCTCAAAACGCATTGAGCCATCTTGCTACTGTTCGAATCAGCATGGATATGGCAACTCAAAGAAGTGGACGAGCAGGACGACTCTCTTCTGGTGTTTGCTACCGACTCTGGAACCTTGCAACAGAACACAGAATGGAGGAATGCAGAACTCCTGAGATTATGGAGGCAGACCTCTCCCCTATGCTTCTTGACATTGCTTCATGGGGCGAAGCAGACATAGACGAGCTTTCGTGGTTGACTCCCCCACCCCATTCTAATGTGCTACAAGCAAAGAACTTGCTGCAACTTCTCGATGCTATTGATGACAATGGTAAGGTTACGAAGCATGGACGAGAACTGTCATCTCTTCCTTGTCATCCTCGTATTGCTCAAATGCTTGTTAATGCAGAAAATTGTAAAAACAAGTCGCTTGCAGCAGATATTGCCGCTCTACTTGAGAGCAAGGACCCGTTTGCTGCACAGAATGATGCAGACATAAATTCTCGTATCACAGCATTGAAGCAATTCCGCGAAAGGAAAGAGAAAGCAAACTATTCTTTTGCATTCGCTCAAATCAACAGGATTTCGGAACAATATCGCAGACTTGTTAAGGTCAAAGAAGATAATTCTCAGCACAACCATTACACTACCGGCAAACTCATTGCCTCTGCATACCCGGAAAGAATTGCAAAAGTAGATGATTCTGCAATAGGACATTTCCAGCTTGCAAACGGCACTACTACCCTACTCGACTCTGCGGATGAGTTGTCGTCTCACGATTTCCTTGCAATAGCATCTCTTGGTTCACGCATCTTCCTTGCTTCTCCACTTAGCACAAACGACCTCACCCCTTTCATAAAACAAAAAGACAACCTCTCTTGGGACAATAAACAATCAGTTATCATCTCAAGGCGTGAGAATCGTATTGGACGAATACTTCTGAGTACTCAACCCATACAAAACATACCACAAGAGGACATCATACGCACTCTCTGTGAAGCTGCACCAAAGTACGGACTTACCATGTTCGACTTCAACGATAAGGTGCAGAACCTGCAACACCGCATACAAGCTGTTGCGAACTGGCATCCAGAACTCGAAATTCCTGATGTGAGTACAGAGGCTGTTCTCTCAAGAGCATCAGATTGGCTCCTCACAACAAACGTGAAGAAAGTTGATATGTGTACCTCCATCTGGTCTTTACTCTCCTACGAACAGCAGCAACAGATTGACAAACTTGCTCCGACTCACATTACTGTTCCTACAGGAAGCAAGATAAAGGTTGAATACAGACAAGGTGCTGAACTGCCAATTCTCCGAGTTCGACTACAAGAATGTTTTGGTCTTCAAGATACTCCACGAATAGACAACGGCAGAATGCCTGTACTCATGGAACTTCTTTCACCAGGTTTCAAACCAGTTCAACTCACACAAGACCTCAAAAACTTCTGGCAAGATACTTACTTCGAGGTACGAAAGGAACTTCGTCGTCGCTATCCTAAGCACTCATGGCCCGACAATCCTCTCGATACTCCACCCTCTCGCAAATAATTTTCATCATCAACGTTCTCGTTCAATCTTGAACGAGCAATATAACAAATATAATTATGAAAAAAGAACAATACATCCAACTCAATCAAAAATTCCTCCAAGACAAAAAGAACGACCCAGCTGTTAAAGAGCTTCGTGGAGGTGTACTCTACCGCATCATATCTGAAGGTGAAGGTAGAGGTGAAGTTAAACCTCGTAGCATAGTGACTTGCCACTACAAAGGTTCGCTCATCAACGGCAAGGTGTTTGACAGTTCGTATGAACGCAAATGCCCAGAAGCATTCCGCGTGAATGACCTCATCTCTGGTTTCCAGATTGCACTCGTAAACATGCACATCGGTGACCACTGGGAAGTATATATCCCTGCAGAAATGGGATATGGTTCTCGCAATGCTGGAGACATACCTGGCAATTCAACCTTAATATTCGAAATTGAACTCATAAACATAGGATAATTCCCTCTCTCGACATGAACGAAATACTAATGACTCCAGATGTGTGTATGCGTTTCCTCGTCTGGTCCTACTACTATCATGATGTGATTCCGCAGAAGAACCACTCATACAAGGAATGTGGTCTCTTCTCTGATGATGATTGCACTCGACTCGACCAACTGAAAGATACTCTCTTCCTATGCTTCACAGAACAATCGGTCATCAATGCTGTTCATCAATTCCAACTTGCAAAGATTAAGAACGAGCCTTGTCCTTTTACTCAACAAGAACTCGACTCTATGTTTGCAAGTCCTAAATAACAAAAAAACACATACGGAAGAATAGCTTCAAACATACGGAAGAATGACCTCAAACATGCGGAAGAATGAGCTCACTTTACCGCAAGATTAGCCTCATTCTTCCGCATGTTTTTTACAACTCTTCGTCGCTTACTGCATAATTATAGATTTTCAAGTCCTTAACTTGTGTGTCAGAAAGGAACTTATCGCCCTTGAATGGAGCTCTACCAATCCAGCAATTAGCAGGAGCATCCTTGAACACTTCCGAGAGGAATGGCATATTATCGTTTGTGCCAATGAGCTTTCCATCGATAAAGAACTCTCCTCGATGTCCTTTCTGTCGATAAACAGCGTGATGCCACACATCTCGTTGTGGTTTTCCTCCCTGCATAATAAACTCTTCGTGCATATATCCTCCTGTTGAAACCTCAAAGCGTTGTTCGTTCAAACGGAAAGCAACATAAGGACCTTCATGAGCGGAGTTTTCTGCAAGTGCTGAGCAGGCAAACACAAAGTGTCCATAACCATCCAAAGAATTCTTAGAATCCACCTTATATGAAATAGATATGGTGTAGTCATCAAGACTAATTATTTCCTTACCCATTTCTGGTGTTAAGTCATAATAACCATTCTTCTTTCCCAAGTCAAGAACCTTTCCATCATCTGCCTTCTTTACAGATGCACCATTCTTCAATCCCTTCTTGATGAAATCTATTTCTGTGCATGAGGTTTGAGCATCGTCTTGAGTTGAATACATCTTCCACCAGTCGAAGTCGAAGAGTTCTTCATCACCTCCTCTAAAGAGAATGTAAACATCGTGTACACCTGTTGGACTCTTTACAACAGGAACAGAAATGACATCGGAGTTCTTGTCAACAGTAACGCGTGCAAATGGTCTATCACCTAAGGCATCTTTGTAGAATTCAATTACTCCTGGGTTCTTAATATTCATCACACCTGCCCTCAACTTATTGGCACCAGAAGCGAAATCAACACTTCTTACCTTTATCCAATCACCATTATGAATGGATGTGACATAGTGTCTGCTTCCTGCCAAACGATCGAGTTTCACTCCCCAACTTGACTGCATAGTCTCTGCCTCCACAGTCTTGTATGGATTGAGGCTCTTTACTGGTTTTGCTCCTTCCTTAGTGAACGGAATGAAAGGAATTGTTCCATCTGCATTGAAACTAAACTCTTCGATTGCAGTAGAACGCTTAAATCCACCGCCATTAGGCAAAGCACCATTATGATAGAACATGTAGTCTTTTCCCTTGAAATGGATGTTACCACCATGAATAGTAAAACTGTTCTCTGCTTCGTTCATGATTCTTCCCTTGAAGGTCCAAGGTCCATGAATGGTTGGAGCAGTTGAATAGCCCATATATTCTGGCACTCCCCCCGCAGGATAGACTGCATAGTAAATGCCATTGCGTTTTGTAACCCAAGGTCCTTCTTCATACTGTGTCATATCACGCCTCTTGCCTATAGACCAGTCCATCTTGGATTGCAACTCACCAAATGCCTTTGGGTCTGTGTAGCCTGGCACCTCTTTATAGCCGTTCTTGAACGACTTCATGTCCTTGTTCAATTCGCCATACCAGAAACCTTTATTACCCCAGAAGAGGTAAGGTGTGCCATCATCATCAATAAAAACGGTAGGGTCGATAAAACCAAATCCTGTTGCAAGCGGACCACCAATGGCATCCTTCCAAGGACCTTCTGGTCTATCGGCTACAGCCACAGCAAGTGCGTCCTTTCCATCTGCTGTATTGCAACACAGATACCAATACCATTTTCCGTTATACTCAACAGCCTGAGCAGCCCAAGCTCTATCACCTTGCTTTGCCCACTTGAAGGTAGCAGTACTAACCTGAGCACCAAGATATTGCCAGTTGACCATGTCCTCCGTAGAAAACACGAGCCAGTCTTTCATAAGGAAATATGTTGCATCATCTTCATCATGATCAACAAACAGATAAACCTTATCACCATGTACATAAGGTGCAGGGTCTGGAGTATAGACAGCACTAATAGCGGGATTCTGAGCATATCCGCATATTGCTGTTAATATTGTACCAATTCCTAAAAGTAATTTTCTCATATTTAAGATGTTAATTATGTTTTTTATTTTCTTGTTTGTTTCTTATTAAGTCGTAAAACTTAGTGTGATTTGAGGGAGTAAAAGACTGTTCGAGGAAAACTAAAGAAGCCTCTGAAGAGAACAAAAGAAGTCTTTGAAGAGAACTAAAGAAGCCTCAGAGTAGATTTAAAGAAGTTTTGAAAAGAATTAAATGATTTCAATCTGGTATTTTGTTTCGAAAGTTCCTTTTCCTTCCAACTTCATTATCCAATCCTTATCCTCATACTCACGGGTGTACCCTACTCTATCTGTTCGACCATACCATGGTTCAATACAGACAAATGGTGCATTTTTGCCTGGAGGAGACCAAAGGCCTACAAGTGGAGCATCAAAAGTCAACTTGAGATATGGGTTCCTACTTTCATCACAAAGAGTAACAGCATTCACCTGTGAGTTTTCGAGTATCAAAGCGTCTTGATTGAAACTATCTGTATTCAAATGAAGATAACCCGCTTCTGTTGCAAGTTTCTTTTCTATGTTTGTATCAACACAACCGCCACTCGTAATGACTGTACAATCAATCTCTTTTACATTTGGTTCAAGCAAGAAATATCCTCTATTTGAATCCTTCTTCAATTCCTCGTTCATACTCTCCACACCACTCTCGATGGCTGCTGCACTCAGCAATGGCCAATGGAAAGCAGGATGAGCACCTATCTGGAAGAACATCTCGTTGTCTGAAGGATTTTCTACTTTCCAAATTACATCTATCTTCTTTCCCTCCAGACGGTATCCTATTGTGAGTTTGAATGGATAAGGATACTTTCCTAATGTTTCTTCGGATGATTCAAGCACAAAATACACATCATTTTCGCTTGAAGAAACAAGTGTGAAGTCCATATCGCGAGCAATGCCATGCTGTCCAAGCTTGTATGTCTGCCCATTACTACGGTATTCACCATTCCAAACACTTCCAACGATAGGAAAAAGAACAGGAGAATGACGCTTCCAAAACTCTGGATAAGCCTGCCACAAGTACTCTCTATCTGCAGATTTTATACTGCACAATTCTGCACCATGTTCCTTAACAGAAATGCTTAACTCTTTATTTTTCAGTGTTATCATATTTATTTACAGTTTAAGATTTCAAGAAGTTTTGCATAAATAAATCCAGAGAAATCATTCAACACATAATCACATTTGTCACGAATGACCTCAGGCTTGTTATATGTTGCCAAACCAATGGTGAATATTCCTGCAGAAGTTCCTGCTTGCAAACCGTTCAACGCATCTTCAAACACAACACATTCATCAAGTTTTGCACCAAAAATCTTGGCTCCAAGAAGGTAGCAATCAGGGGCTGGCTTTGAAGCTGTAAAGTCTTCACTTGTTAAAACTCTATCAAACAGACTGTTGAACTCAGGCATCTGACGAGCAACACTATTCATTTTTGTTTGATTGGAACTGGTAACAACGGCACATTTTATGCCGTTTTCCCTTAATTCATGAAGAAAATCTAATGCACCTGGAATAAACTCATAATGCATGGTTTCTTCATAAGCATCTATTTCCGCAGTTATCTGTTTTTGCAATTCTTCACCAGGGAAGTAATTAGTAAGGATTCGCACAAGTGTCGATCCCTTGATTTTGTCCGCAAAGTCATCACCAAGGTTGTATTTACGCCCTACCTCACCCCAAAAGACAGTATATTGTCCTTCTGTATCAAACAAAGTTCCATCAAGGTCGAACAATGCAACTTTAAGCGGAGGACGCTTTGGAATGTTGCGGTCCGACTTCATCATATATTCGGAGAAAGGATTAACTGTCTTCTCATCAAGATCTTCCTGATCCCCTTTTCTTGTCCAGTATTGTCCCATAAATCTATATTCTTTCTTAGATTGTTTTCATTAGTTATCTTATTCAAAAAGATGTAATTAGGATGATTCTGACACTTATATAATACGAATAATATGCCACATCCACATATACAATGAATTAACACTAAAGCACAAATCGCATCACAACCAAACTGTTACATACATTTTTGATTCCACAAAGATAAACAAAACTATAAAGCAAACAAAACTTTTGACTACAATTTTCACATTTTACAATCATACATTTTGTTGTATTGATTAAAATGCCTAAATTTGCAAAGAACATTTAGTAACCACATCCTCCAAAGGATAGAGCATAACTCATCTGCCAAGCTAAACCCTAACACGGAGTTTACCAAAGTTACAAGTAATAAATATATGACTCAAACAACGATAAATACAGAAGCAATAGTAAGCAAAGCAGTAAATCTCTTTAAGCAAGGATACAACTGTTCTCAGTCTGTTGCAATGGCTTTCAGCGAAATATATGGCATTCCCGAACCTCTGATGTCACGATTCTCCGCTTCATTCGGAGGGGGTATCGGCCGCATGCGTGAAACATGCGGTGCTGCCTGCGGAATGTTTATGTTAGCAGGACTTGAAGTTGAAAACATAAACGACTCTCCCAATCCTACAATAAGCTTTGAATCAAACAAATGCAAGAATTCCGAACAACGATTTGAACATCTTCAAACCTCTAATCCCTACCCTTCTCAAGAACTCAAGAAAAAAGACTATGAGGTTGTGCAACTTCTTGCAAACAAATTCCGTGAAGAAACTGGCAGCATCTGCTGCAAAGAACTCTTGGGACTAAACAAACAACGTGCTGATGGCACTATTCCTGAAATAAAGATAGTAGCCACTCCAGAAGCTCGAACAGACGAATACTACAAAAAACGCCCTTGTATCCGAATGGTCGAAACGGCAGTTCGTATCTATTGTGATTATCTAAACAATAAATACAATAGCAAAAAACAGTAACATGCTATTAGATGTGTATTTATTCTTATCAAAAAGGACATTTACATTTTTACAATTTTACAATTTGCTACAAATACAACAAAAGCAATATCAAAAACACTAAGTTCAAGATATTGCTTTTGTTTTAATTGTTAACGAGTCGAATTAAAAGACTAATCAACTGATTAACATTTATTTCTGCCTATTCTCATCGCTTTGTTTCTTTAATCCTTTAAGAAAACCAGAAACTTGTCGGCTCTTACGATTGAGAGATTTTGATATTTTTGAGCCAATGGAATCAACCTGTTCTCCTATCTTCTCCAACTTATACTCTGTTAACTTGGATTTATAAGTATAACTAAGTGTGCTATATTCTTCTATCTGATCATCAGAGAACAAATATCGATACCTTTCCCTATAAAGAACCTGTATCTTCTTTCTTTCCGCCTTCCAGGCGTAAACACTATCAACACACTGAGCATCCTTCTCATTCATTTTTTTAACCAGCTTTTCAAAACGATTCAAAAAAAGCTCATTAGATGCTACATTCGATTGTGCATATCCCCATAAAGCTGCAGAAATAAAAACTGCTAACAATAATAATCTTTTCATATTCATTTCATGTTAAAATAAAACATATGTGTAAAATCACGAGGCAAAAGTACACCAAAGAAATTAAACAAACACAAACAAATAATAATTTTTAATACAACAAAGTGTTTTTTTAACCATTCTTCATACTAACAGACAGGAAATGCAATATAATAAGGCGAGAAAAACAATATTTAACAACATAAAAACTATTATTGTTAATCATACAGAATATAATTAATTGCTTTTACAGTTTTCTTGTTTTACGTTTATTTGTTTTTGTACTTGTATGTATAGTTGTGTATTTGTATTTATAGTTACTTGTATTGTTGTATAATTGTTTTTGTAGGTATTTGCATTAGATGTTTATTGTATTTATAGTTCATTGTAATTACATATACTTAGTAAATTGTATATTTGTAAATACAAATAAATACAAAGTTACGTATGACAACATAAAAAGAAAGATATCATCTAATAAAAGCAAACCATAGAAATAAAACACAGCACTAATGACATAAAGTTGATCATCTGCTAAATTAAATATAAACATACAATACTCTGAATCAACTCCTGCATAAGAACGAGCTCAAACTTGCAGTAATAGTTATTACACAAATAAGAAGAATGATTTAATTTCTTATGACAAACAAATATTAACAAGAAATTGCAAAAACAAATGAATTGTAAAAAAACAACAATATTTGATTTACAATTTTACAATTAATTATAAATACAGGCTAAAACTTCAAGAAATTTAAGTATTTTTGCAAATTAGCGCTAATAAAATTTGCTGCAAACAAAATTAATTGTAAATTTGCAAAAACAAATAAATATAAATACAAAAACAAATGGCAAAAAAGATTTCAATCCTTAATTTTAAGGGTGGAGTAGGGAAGACCACTACTGCAATTAATTTGTGTGATGCATTAAGAATATTGAAAAAGAAAGTCCTTTTAATAGACTTGGACTGCCAGTGCGATACAACATTCGCATTAACAGAAGACCAACTGGAGGATGATCAGACAATATTCAGCGCTTTCATAAGCAAAAAACCAACACTTTTACCTGTTTATGAATACAAGCCTGGCTTTGATTATGTGCCAGCTTCACCAGAACTTGAAGAAATCAACGAACTCATCGCTGGTAGAATGCGTAAAGAAGAGATTTTGAAAAGGCTTATCGGTCCATACGACCAAATTTACGACTACATTATATATGACTGCCCTCCAAATGGCGGCATTCTTAATGTAAACGCTATGGCAGCATGTGATGAAATCCTGATTCCAATCGATTGCGAGTTCTTCGCTCTGAAGGGCATGGCAAAGATTCAATCAAAGTTTGAGGAAACAAAAGAGCTTATTAATCCAGAACTAAATATTTGCGGCTATCTGCTAACAAGATACGACAACAGACTTAGAGAGCATAAAGACTGCTACAACGCCATTAGAAACGTATATGGTGATAAAGTCTTCAATGCTAAGATTCACAAGAATACTGACCTGACTAAAACCCCAAAGATGCATCAAACAATCTTCGACTACAAGCCTACAGCTATTGGAGCCGATGATTACATGCAATTAGCTAAAGAAATTGTCAAGAAGTGCAAATAATTGTTTTTACAATTTTCTGAATTTAAAGTTAAATGACAGAAACAACAAACTGTCTAAACGAATTAAAAAGTAATCACTTATTCATTAATTAAGAATAATCAAATATGGCAAAGAAAAAAGACTTAGGCATAAGTGTAGATATGCTTCAAGCACTTAATGCTAAACAGGAAGAAGAAAATAAGAAAATGCGCGAGATGAGAGAAAAAAGAGAAAGAGAGGAAGAAACTCAATCAAGAGCGCAAAACAGCAAGAACGACGATTATGAAGAGGATAGGGTAGTGGAGGTTAGAAAACCAGCTGCAAAGAAATTTGACAGAAAGAAAGAACGACCTATTCAGAAGACCGTACACCTAACTATTGAAGTTGATAATAAAGTAAACATGCTTAAAAGTGTTCTCAAAACACTCGGCAAAAAGACAACATTCGAAGATTTGCTATTTGATTTGCTTGACAACTGGCTTAAGGAACACTACGATGAAGTACTCAATGGAAAACTTGTTTATCCCGGCGAATAATAACTTTTTCGTAACACTTTAACCAACAAATCAATCTCGATAACTTTTGAGTAACAGAAATGCGAAACAAAAGTGCGTTATAAAGTTAAAATAACGTAAGTTACGCTAAATATATAGATAAAAAGTAAAAGTAAAACCTATAAATTGACAACAAACCATCAATTTATAGGTTTTTTACGTATTAAACATTTAAACAATCAATGAAACATATTAAAATAAACATTTAATAATAAACAAATTATGAAAGTCAAATAAAGAATTAGAATTTGTTACGAAAAAGTTATCGAAAGAAGAGAAATGATGACTTTCCCGTAGAAATTAAACAGCATTCATTGGCACTAAATAATACTATAGAAAGCCCTGTAAACACCATAAATACAGTGTTCCGAATTAGTTATCGAATAGATAAATCGTTTAAAATACGCATGTTACGGATTAGTTATCTAATTGAATTTAAAAGAATTGCAGCAAAGTTACGTAATGGTTATCGAGACTATAGTTACGTTTTAGTTATCATTGGTTACGAATTAGTTATTTGAAACTTCCGATTTAGTTATCAACACAAAATGACGAACTATAAAATTACGGATTGGTTACCCTAAGTTACAAATTAGTTATTGAAAGCTTACGGATTAGTTACCTAAATGTTACGTTCTGGTTACTAATAGTTACGAATTAGTTATAAAAAGAAGAATTAATATTTTGAATAATAATACGTTAACCCATTTACTATATTATAATCTGATTATTAATTATAAGAATTTAAAAAGATTCGATCAGTTTTTTTCTTTTATTTCTAAACGTATTCGTCTTTTTCTACAATTATTCCTCCTCCTAAGATATACAAAAGCGTAAATCGTACCAGATATGCTCTTGAAAGCGTTTAAAATAGGAGCGTGAGCATCGTTCCTGCGCAATAAAATCATCTTTTACTTTTCTACAAAAAATAAGATAAAATGATTTGAATTTTATGGCCGATAACTTTTTGGTAACACTTTTTTTGCATCTTAACTTAAAATAGTTCGTGAAATATTTTAAAAAGTGTTACAAAAAAGTTACCTTTGCATCGTCTTAATGAAAAGAGACAAAGAAATGTGTTTTTCGAGTCATGTTTTCATTAGCAAACAAAGAAGAAGTTTTGTTTTCGCAGATGTTATTTATGACAGTACGGGTTAACAAAACGTAGTTGTTAGAATGATTCGATAAACTACATTTATATTTACACCTTATTATATATATGGCAAAAAAAACGTCCGACAGTAAGATTGATAAAATTATCTCGAAGAATCTTCCTTCTGAGCGCCAGCATTACACACGCCAGCCAATTTCTCTGACATTCCTGAAGGGAGATCTCTCCTTGAGTCAGGTGAATGCTCTTGTGGAAGTGGTGGACAGTGTGCAGGATAAGATTAATGCAGTTCTTCAGAAGGGCAAGGATGCTTCTGGTCATTATAGCGATTTGTTCAGTCAGCAGGACGCAGGACCTGATGGACGTGTCAATATCGACATTAAGTTGTCGGCTCTTGGTGTTGCCCCTTCCCACTATGGTGAGGTGGCAGAAGCCGTGCTCAAGCTTCAGGACATTAAGTTTGCAAGAGAGGTGAAGATAGACGGAAAGGACTATTGGGAATCGGTGGTTCTCTTTCCTAACATCTCGATACCTGCCTATGCTTGTAAGGGATATGACCATGTAGATAAGGATGGAAATGTAATTAATGGAAAGCGTTTTCAGGGTTTCATTCGATTCAAGTTTAATCTTGATGATGCCAACGCACTCTTTTCACTTAACAGATACACCCAGTTCTTGAAGACTGTAACAGGACGTTGCCGCTCTCAGTTTACAAGTCGAATGTATCTTTATATTTCCTCGAACAAGAAATTCGGAAAGTGGAACATCACCTACAAGGAACTTCGCAGACTCTTCGGTGCTACCAAATTCGTGAAGCGTGAGGGTGGTCGATTCGTTGACAGAGACATTCAGCAGCGTTACATTGATGGACTTGTTGAGATAGAAGAAGAGGATAAGGGCGGAGCATGGGTACGAGTAAAGTATCCAGGATATGGCCAGTTCAAGCAGAAGATTCTCAAGGTTGCAGAGACCGAATTGAAGAAGATGGCTGATGAAGGAGTTGTTGACTGCTACTTCACATACGATGAAATCCTTCCAAAAGGTGTGAAGCGAGGAACGCCAGAAGCATTCGTCTTCCACATTCATGTCACTCCAATGAACGCTCAGATTGTTGAGGAGGTAGAGCAAATCAAGACATTCTCGGAGATAGAGAAGAAGCTTATCCACGTTCTTGACATCAAGGCAAGTGATGCTCGCACAATCATGCAGAGGATTGATGAGGGCAATCAGCAGGCTGTGGAGAAGAAGATTGAAGATATTCACAATGTTCTCCTCCGCAAGGACAAGGAAATAAAGAACACAGGACTCTATTCCTTCAAGGCTCTGATGTCATTCCTCGACGACCTTACCCCTGTAATGGAAGAGGTAGAGGATGAATCCTTGAATATATCAACCGTTGCTCGTGAGTCAGAAACACAGGCAAAGACATACGAAGACTACTCGAATGTAAGTTTCAATGACCCTCGTTTTGCGGAAGACCTTGCCGTGAAGTTCGGAAACAAAGACTTCCGTATGTACCTTATGCAGGTCACTATCCATGCATACAAGGATGGCATTCTCATTCTTCGTGTCCCACATCAGGAGGTGTGCGACTACATAAATGACAATATTCTTCTTGATCTCATGGCACTTCTTTCCACAAAAGTCGGTCCAGTCAATGCTGTTCAGTACCTGATAGGGTAGGGGGCTTACGGAAGAATCACTATATTATATATATAAATAATGTGTAAAGAAAAGGTTTTATGATTAAGTTTCTCGATTTGCAGAAAGTCAATTCTCGTTATGCAGAAGAGATGAAGGCAGCAGCTTCGCGTGTTATAGATAGCGGCTGGTATCTGTGTGGAAAGGAAGTGGAGTCATTCGAAACCGAATATGCAGAGTACATTGGCACCCAGTATTGTGTGGCTTGTGGAAACGGACTTGATGCTTTGACCTTAATGTTGAAGGCTTACATTGAGTTGGGAAAGCTGCAGCGAGGAGATGAAATCCTCGTTCCTGCAAACACATTTCTTGCTACCATCCTTGCAATAACAGAAAACGATCTTGTTCCAATTCTTGTAGAGCCAAATCCCGGTACTCTTCAGATTGATGATACTCTCATTGAGAAGGCGATAACCGTTCGCACAAAAGCGGTGCTTCTTGTCCATCTCTACGGAGCATGTTCTTATACGGAAAAGATAGCAGAACTCTGCAAAAATAATGACCTTTTAATTCTTGAGGATAATGCTCAGGCACATGGCTGCACATTCCTTTCTACTCAAAATGGGGTAGTGAACCACAGCAAAACAGGTTCTTTAGGCAATGCTGCGGCACATAGTTTCTATCCAGGAAAGAATTTTGGGGCTCTTGGCGATGCTGGAGCAGTCACAACTAACGACAAAAACCTTGCAGAAACCATACGTTCACTTGGCAATTACGGCTTCTCGCGGAAATATTATGCCGACTACATTGGCAGAAATTCCAGAATGGACGAGATGCAAGCCGCTATGCTTCGAGTAAAACTTCATCACCTTGATGAAGACAACAACCACCGAAAGCAGATTGCAAACTACTATTTCGACCATATCACAAATCCAATCATCCGAGTTCCAAAGGTAGAGTCCGTGTTTCACATCTTTACAATTTTCTGTGAACATAGAAACGAACTTCAACAATACCTGAACAACAAAGGCATTCATACCCTCATACATTATCCAGTTCCGCCTCACAAGCAGAAGTGCTATCCGCACCTCAATGCCCTTCACCTTCCGATAACAGAACGACTGGCAGCCGAAGAGCTGTCACTCCCCATCTCGCCAGTCATGACTATCGCCGAGGCGAAGGAGGTTGTTGATGCCTTGAATGCATTCCATATAAACGAATGATTCTTCAACACGAACAAAAGGGAACTCCACATTACCTAATAATAAATCTCTTCACACCTAACATAGTAATGAAAACAACTCGCTTTCTGATTTTCTTCCTCCTCTGCATGTCACTTTTCTCCTCATGTGAAAAGTTGGAAATGCCAGCACTCGAGACAGAAAACAATTCTTCCGAATTATGTAAGGTTGCAATCCGAACACGAAGCACAACCGAAGACATACAATATCCCATCAGAATATACGCATTTGATTCAAATGGAAAGTGTGCATCTCAACAGACATTAGAGTCGGAATCCTCAACACTCTCCCTTTCCCTCCCCGCAGGAAACTACCACATCGTTGCCGTTAGTGGTGATAAGGGATACAGTTTCCCATCATCCCCATCACCTACATCTCTCGTTAAGATGGCAGACGAAAACAACTGTTCTTCCGTACCGCTCCAGATGGGCGAGGCGGACATCAATGTGGAGTCGGGCAATCAAACCGTGAACATCATCCTCTCGTACAAGGTTTCCACCCTCAACCTTGAACTGAAAAATATCCCCTCATCAGTACAGCGTGTCAGCGTACTCGTGTCTCAGCAATACAATGCAGTGAACTTGAAAGGCGAGTATGTCGAGGGAATGAAAACAAAGGTCGAGCTCCAGAAGTCGGGAACGGTATGGAAGAGTGACAAAGTCTATGTCTTCCCTGGTTCCAATTCGCAGACAGTTTTCAGCATAGCCATGACTGATGAGAACGGCACGACAACCTACGGCTATACCTACCCATCACCTCTTTCCGTTGCTCGTCCCTATAACTTTTTCGGAACATTTTCTTCCGACATGATAAACCTCACAGGCACCATCACCTCAGAAGGGTGGGGCGCTCCTGTCGATCTCAACTTCACCTTTGGTTCAGGAACAACGGACAGCAATCCTTCAAAAGAGGAAGAACCAGGAGGAACAGAATCAGTAACCAACTTCCCAATGCCCGGAACCCTCTGGAACGGACACCTTGTTGCATACGTCTGTCTTGCTGATGGTTCGGGCATGGTACTCAATCCTCTCGACTATTCCTACGTACAGTCTGCAAAAGTCATTCTTCTCTCTCTTGACGAATGGACAGGAGTATCTTCCTTCTTTAGCGAAAACAGCAGCGAAGCAAACACGTTGTGTTCCCACTATACTGAAAACGGTTTGGGCGAATGGAGCATCCCTCTAAGTTCTGAAGCCAAGAACCTTCAGGAACTGTATAACGAAGCCTCTCTCGAAGAACTGAACAAAACGATTACCAGTGCTGGAGGCAAACCTATACAGTCGTTGAACGAAAGGGGCGAATACATACGCTACCTATGTGAAGATGCCTCCTACACCTTTGCATGGAAACCGAGTGGTGGAACTTCAAAGGCAGGTACCAAGACCTTGTACTCCCTTCGACTTGTGAAGAGAATAACTATAAATAAAGAATAGCAAAGAAAACAAATTGTTTTTACAATTATTTGTTAACTGATGAAAGAAAAAGATATAGAGTACTTCTCGATAAAGGAGTGGGCAGAAGAAGACCGACCTCGCGAGAAGATGATGGCAAAGGGAGCGCAAGCACTGACAAAGGCAGAACTCCTTGCAATCATCATCGGTTCGGGAACAACGAAGAAGTCAGCCGTAGAGTTGATGTCCGAGATAATGGAGGACTGTGACGGTCGCCTTTCCACCTTGAGCAAGATGTCGCTCAATGCCCTTACCCGTTACGATGGAATAGGTCCAGCCAAGGCGCTCAGCATCATGGCAGCCGCCGAGATGGGTCGTCGCAGAGCAGAGGAGTCGGCAGACGACATGACTCGCATCGAAAGTGGTGTGGAGGTGATGCGATACATGCGACCAAAGGTTCAGAACCTCAACCACGAAGAGGCGTGGGCATTGCTCATGAACAACAATGCGAGACTCATCCGCTGCGTACACCTTTCCTCTGGAGGCATAACCGAAACCTCCGTTGATGTACGCCTTCTTCTTAAGGAAGCCATCCTCAGCGATGCCACCTGCTTCGTCCTTGTCCACAACCATCCGAGTGGCAAGCTCCAGCCAAGCAGTGCCGACCGCGACCTCACCGCCCATGTGCAGAAGGCAGGCCGAACCGTCAACATCCGCATGCTTGACCATGTCATCGTCACCGATTCCTCTGACGACAACCGCTACTTCAGCTTTGCCGAAAGCGGATACTTGTAGCAGTGCCGACCACACCAAATCGTTGTGCCAAGAAAATCCTCGAAATTTTTGTTTTTATCATACACTACATACACGCGAAGCTTAGGTAAGAGAATTTTCTTTTGACTATTGTTGGTTAAAGGAATCTGTTTCTATGAATCTCTTTAATATTAAATCTACCAGTACAACTGCATGTTCTTTTTCGTCTTTTGGGGTATCTTTTGGCTTCCAAGCAACTATGAAGCGGATGGATGCGGATGACACATGATAACCTTTTCCCGACCAGATGAGGAGTTCGGATTGCATCTTCTGGGAAAGTTGGGCAATAGAGAGGTTGCTCTTTGGGTCGTAAAGATAGTTATTGTCGAAGCGTAGTTTATTACCTGCTCTAAGGGAGAGAATTTGCTG
This sequence comes from uncultured Prevotellaceae bacterium, assembly GCA_937893145.1. GTDB lineage: Bacteria > Bacteroidota > Bacteroidia > Bacteroidales > Bacteroidaceae > Minthosoma. Next base: position 47,991 of record CALBJW010000166.1, read on the forward strand.
TTTGCGAGTCTTGAAGAATCCGAGATTTACATCTTTATGCGAGAGCTGCAAAACGATTTCGTCTGGCATTTCGTATAGATGTTGGTCAACAACCTTTCTATCCGCAGGCAAGCTGTCGAACATTGAACTTGTAGTGTGGATGAACAACTGTTTTTTTGCTCGGGTAATGCCTACATAGTATCGCCTACGTACTTCATCGGTAATATGGTATTGTTCCGTAAGTAACATGTAAACATCATCAAATTCTCGTCCTTTTGACTTATGAATTGTTGATACCACAACATCTGCATCCGAGAGGTCACAAAAGTCTTCCACAGAAGATTCAAAAACGAACTCTTTGAAGTCTGTCAAGTATTTTGCCTTGTTCGTCTCTTCAAACAATTCAATGCAACGCTTTAGGTAATACAAACTTTCGGATGAAGAGTATGTAGCAAAAGTCTTGTTTTTTGCTTCTTCCCACACTTCATCTGCAATGAGTGGTGTCTTTGTCTTTGCATCAATGTGTTTCAAAAACATACGTACCTCTGCCATGTTCCAAAAACGAAAGCCGTCCATACTCTGTATCAATTTGCTTTGCAAACCATGTTTGCGTAAGAGTGCCACAAGAATGACTGCTTCCTCGTTAGTTTGCGTGAGCACACATGATGTGCCGTTATTTCGGTTAGCAATCAGTTCGCGTACAAGCGGTTCGTACATGCATGAAGAAGTATGATGTGTTATGCTAACGCATCCTTCCTCCGTGCTCATGGACTCAATAGGTGTACTTTTCATTCGTCCACGAATACACTTGACGAAGGCGTTAGCAAAGCTTACAACATGTTTGCTGCTACGGTAGTTTTCTGTCATCTCAACAAAGCATCCCTCCGACTCTTTCAGTAGTTGAGCCATAAAGCGAGAGTTGGAGCCACGGAATTCAAAGACATTTTGGTCATCATCTCCAACAGCTATCACACGCATCTCCTCATTGGCACTCATCAGGGCATGAACCAAAGCATACTCCTCCTCGCTCATATCCTGAGCCTCGTCAATCACCAGTACAGTTTTTGCAATGCGATTTGGTTCCACCTCTCCGTCGTTAATCATCTGAGCAGCTCGGCCCACCACATTCTTTGCATCGTCCAGATTACCGATTCGTCCAAGGAGGTCGAAACAATAAGAATGGAATGTCTTAATCTCCACAAAGTGAGCTGCATTACCAATAATATCCAACAGTCGTTGCTTGAACTCGATGGCTGCAGCACGCGAGAATGTGAGCATCAGCAACTGCTCGTGCTTCACATCCTCAAGCAGTAAGAGTGAGGCTAACTTATGCACCAGAACTCGTGTCTTGCCACTACCCGGACCTGCGGCAACAACGATGCAGCGCGACTCTTTGTCGTCGATAATCTCCTTCTGTTTCTGTGACAAAGCCCCAAAGAGTTGTTGGTATTTGTTGGGTGTAACATTTAGTTCAATCTCCTGCACACGGTTCCCTTTGAAATACTTTGCCACGAAACGCTTATAGTCCATCTGGAAATAATCCTGAACATACTGAAGTGCAGCATCATAGTCACGCACCATCAAGTTAGCATATTCACCAACGATGTGCACCTGCTGAATCTTCTGTCTATAGAACTCATTCAGCATACGGTAGTCATCCTGTTTGTAGCGCATGCGATTTTCCTTGATGCGGCGGATGTCCATAGCATTATATAGTACAAGGAAACCGCCCTCCAGCTTCAAAGCGCCAATCTTAGATAGATAAAGCAAAGACTCTTCCACATCTTCCAGTTGAATATCTTGCAATACACCGAAAATACCTTGCCCTTGTGCTTTTAAATCTTTGAGGAGTTCAACCACGGAGAACTGCACACCTTTCTTTTGTGCTTCTTCACCAGTGGAATCCTGAGTCTGTCTATAAAGCCATTCCACGGCAAATTGACAAATCTCCAGTCGCTTCTCAAAGCGTTTTAAGGTGGCTTCCATATTTGCATGACGCATCAACTCAAGGTTGTGAGCGGCATCTTCCTTCTTGCGTGTATAGCCTTTTACCGAAAGGAAATGGAGCAAAGTGCGGATGTCCTTTTCTGTTGATGTAGTAATACCGTCATTCTGGGCATTGTCGTTCAACAGTTTGCATGAGATTCGGAGCGCATCATCTGGGATTTTATTTAGGATATAACGCTCTAATTTTGAAAAGCGTTCCAGTAGTCGTTTCGACTTATTCTCCGATAAATCAGAGTCATTTAGGTACGCAGAAATATCCTTAGTATCGGCAAGTATGCCTTCCTGGCGCATACGCTCTACTGCAGATACCACTTCGCTCTTACTCAATCCCAAGATATCTGCTAAATAATCTACACGCGACTCAGCTTCAGCATCTTGCGCCTTAGCTATGTATTTTTGTGAAATTAAAGACTTGATAATGCGCACAGCCTTCTCCACCTCTTCATTTTCAAAAAGCATAGACTCAGTGATACGCTTGCGCGCTTCGTCTATATTCTTTACTGTGATACCAGTTGCATAAACATGAGGTACATTATTGCCTCGTTCTATATATCCAGCCTGTTCGAGGGCAGCAAGAGCTGTCCGCACACGAGTTTCAATGTCTGAAACAGAATCATCCCATCCTGCTTTTCTCGCTATCTCAAGAGCCGAACAACATGCTCGCTCCCTTTGTTTAGTCATTTCTTTTACAGCTTTCCACACTTGCTGAATCTCGCTGATACTCAGTTTTGTTTGATTGAGCAGAATGAAATGTTTGTCGAGGTCTGCATCACTATACAGCACAAAGCATCGTGCTTCAAGATGAGGGTCACGACCGGCTCGACCTGCCTCTTGCACATAGTTTTCAAGTGAGTCGGAAATGTCATAATGCACCACCAGTCCCACATCACTCTTATCTACACCCATACCGAAAGCAGAGGTAGCTACTATGATTCGCACTTTGTCCATCATAAAGGCGTCCTGATTTGCAATCTTGTCTTCAGGATCCATCTGACCATTAAACGGCAAAGCCTTATAACCGTCGCGGGTAAGTTTCTCTGCCAATAGTCTTGTGCGCTTAGTACGCGATACATAGACGATGGTAGGACAATCGTTTTGGGATATTAGCGAACGGAGTTTTTGGTATTTGTCCTCATCCGTATCTGCATGAATCACGGAATAACGAAGGTTGGTTCGAGATGCTGTTGATGCAAAGAGCTGCAGGTCAAGATCGAGTGTCTGCTTGAAGTAATCACGAATATCTTGCACCACCTTCTGTTTTGCGGTGGCGGTAAAACAAGACACGGGGATAGGTTTCTTGCATCGTTTCTTCTGCTGGTACTGGCTAATGAATTTGCCGATGTAGAGATAATCCACGCGGAAGTCCTGTCCCCAAGAAGAGAAGCAATGAGCTTCATCAATCACAAATCTCACTACATGGCGAGCCAACAGAATTTTCTCTATCGTTTTTGAGCGAAGCATTTCTGGAGCAATATACAGAAGGGAAGCATCTCCTTCTTGTACTCGCTGAATAGCCAGCGAACGACTGATGGGGTCCAACAGTCCGTTTATTGTGACGGCATCCGTTATGCCTCGTTCGGATAGGTTATCCACCTGATCCTTCATCAACGATTGGAGAGGTGAGATGACAACGGTAAGTCCATGCACAGATTGCCCTTCCATCAAGGCAGGCAACTGAAAAGTGAGCGACTTTCCTCCTCCTGTTGGGAAAATAGCGAGAAGCGACTTTCCCTCTACGGCTGCCCTTGCAGCATTCTCTTGAAGGGGTTCTCCTTCGTATGTTCGGAACTGGTCATAACCGAAGAACCGTTTGAGATTATAATGAACATCAAGGTCTCTTTGACAGTATTCGCATCCCTCCTCGCATCTGGTATGGCGAAGCAATCTCACCACATTCTCCACATTCGGATAGTTGTGCAGCACCCATGCAGGGGTGATTGAGTGATAGTCGGTTGTGGCGATAAGTGCGAGGGCGTATGCAAGTTCTACGGGTTGCTGTCGTATGATGGTTTCCAAATCTGTATGTCCGCAAATCATCCCATTGTATTCACCATGTATCAATGATTTGACATCCTCTTCTACTACTTTATCTGCACCAACAAATGCAAGGAATCCGTTGAACTCAGGTACACCTCGCAGTAGTGTAGCATAAATTCGCTTGCGTACATCAGATAATCTACTCCATCGGGCAACTTCGTCCATCAATAAATCTCGTGCTTTCTCACAATCATTCACGGGATTATTCATCTGCTCGCTCATCAACTTATCGTCCTTCAGCAAGCGGTGGTATGGTCTCTCAGGAAACAGCAAAGGCGAAACATATAGCGTGTCAACCAGTGCCCATTTCACAGTCTCTTTTCCAAACAGATACTTCGCGTCATGATGAATTATGTTGTGTCCGCAAACATAATCTGCACTTTCCAAGAACGCCATAGTCTCCTGCTTGTTTGCTGAATGAAAAGTTGCTCCATCCCACCTTAGCGCTCCCACGTCATGCACCTTCTTGTCCTTCATGCTAACCTCAACATCCACAAAAGCATACCGAGAGGCATCACGCGACACCTCCTCTCGCATCGGTTGAGAAGAAACACTCTTCTCACCTCCAATCGATTCTATGATTCTGTCCCAGAATGACATGATTGAAAAGATTATTCAGTCTCTAATTTTTTGAGTCTCGACCGTATAGCACCTGCATTGCGCTGTAATATTGATGCTATCTCAGAAATGGATTTACCTTGTATATGTAGTTTCAACAGATCGCGTTCCTCCTCTGGGGTCCATGGTGCATAAGCATTAGGGAATTTCTGTTTTTGTTGCTCCATATATGACAGAACTTTATCTAAAGGCTCCAATTCTGTATCAAACTCCAAATTATCCTCAAACATCAGTTCTACAGGTGAATCGTCAAATGGTTCAGGAGTATGCGTTACGCCAAGGTGACTACATATCAATTCTACGAAACGCTCACCATATTGTGCCTTCTTGTGCTCACCAACTCCATACGCGTTTCCGAATTGAAATAGGTTTGTTGGTTTTAACGCCGCTATCGATTGAAGGGATTTGTCCGATAGAATGATATAAGCGGGCTTTTTGATCTCATCGGCTATGGTCTTTCGTAGAACTCTAAGTTTTTCAAATAACTGTTGGTCTTCTGTCTGCATGCCATCGGCTGATGGCAAAGTCGTAGTTTGAAGCTTGCGTTTCGTAACACGCAAATCTTCTCTAACGATTACCGAAAGTTGGGCCTCCTTTCTTCCATACAGAATATCCTCGCCAAGAGGAGTAATCTTCAAGTGATTATCTTCGTTGTATGCAATCTCGATAAATCCCATCTGCAGCATTTGCAATAGATATGCGTGCCAGTCATTTGCAGGAATATCACGACCAGCTCCAAAGGTCTTTATCTGGTCATAGCCTCTTTCTTTAACTATTGATGAGAATGTACCTTTCAATATATCTGTTGTCAGTGAAAATCCAATCTGCTCATTTGTACGCTTTATAGCAGAGAGTGCTTTCTGGACTATCGTGCTGCCATTAAAATATTGAGGTGGATTCTTGCATACATCACAGTTATCGCATTTGCATTCACTTGTTTCTCCAAAGTAGTTCAGCAGAATGCGTCTGCGACAAACTTGAGCCTCTGCATATTCCTGCATACGGTTAAGTTTCTCGATATTGATTTCACTTTGACCACTTTCCTCTGCAAACTTGCGAAGCGTGATCAAATCTTGCAAGTTATAGAAAAGGATGGTCTCGGTAGGTAATCCATCTCGTCCCCCACGCCCTATCTCCTGATAATAATTTTCAATGCTCTTTGGCAGATTGTTGTGGATCACAAATCGTATATTGCTCTTGTCTATACCCATACCAAAAGCTATTGTAGCACAAATCACATTGATGCGATCGTTAATGAAATCTTCTTGCACGCGAGTTCTTTCTTCGGCAGACATGCCAGCATGATAAATGCCAACTGAAATTCCATTTTTAACAAGGTCAGCAGCCTGTTCTTCGGCACCTTTTCGTGAAAGGCAATACACTATGCCACTCTCGTTCCTATGTCTTGCAATTATTTCTAATATGGTACGAATTCTCTCGCGCTTACGACAAGCCTTACGAACATCAAGACTTAGATTTGGACGATCAAAACTACTGATGAATACGCGTGCTTCATCCAATCGCAATTGCTTCAGTATGTCTGCCTTAGTGACCTTGTCGGCTGTTGCTGTCAATGCTAACACAGGGATACCATGGAAATATTCTTTCAATGCACCAAGTTGTGTGTATTCAGGTCTAAAGTCATGCCCCCATTGCGACACACAATGCGCTTCATCAATTGCAATCATTGACACTCTGACATATTGTTGTAGCCATTGAATCTCAGTCATAAGTCGTTCCGGAGAAATATACAAAATCTTGACCTCTCCACGCTGGCAACGCTCACGAATATCTCGTTGTGTATATTCGTTGTTGCTGCTGTTCAAGGCTTCTGCAGCAATGCCATTACTTTGCAGGGTATCCACCTGATCTTTCATCAAAGAAATGAGAGGCGACACAACAATAGCCGTACCATCAAGTAGCAAAGCTGGAATCTGATAACATATAGATTTTCCACCACCAGTAGGCATCAACACGAGCGCGTCATGTCCAGATGCCACATGGTCAATGATATCTTTTTGTAAAGGACGAAAAGAATCATATCCATATACTGATTTCAATATTTGATGAGCTTTATCCAATTGAGACTCTATTAAAAATTTTTGCATACCATTAGTAAAACTATGAAGATTACAATTGACATAGAGATTATTCAACCACTTCCATTATCATCAGCGTACAAAATTATATATAATATTTGGTACGACCAAGTAAATGCTGCTAAAAATCCTCGAAATTTTTGTTTTTATCATACACTACATACATTTTGTGGGGTGGGAAGTTGGGGGATTCGAGAAAAATTAGTAACTTTACATTTGAAAAAGAAATATTATAGTACCGTATTGAATTAACACGATTTATTATGAATATTGATGTAAATATAGTGCCAAAATACTTTGACTTTTGTGTGAAGTCGGATTGTCCTTTGGTGGAGAATTGTCTCAGATTTCAGGCTGCTGAGAGTGTGATGGAGAGTGGGGCGACTACTTTGAAGATTTTGAATCTGAAGAATCTTGCAAAGAACGAGGGTGATGCATGTACTTGGTACAAGCCTGCTGAACGTAAACTTCATGGAAAGGGGATGCTGAAGTTCCTTGCTTCTCTTACCGTGAGTGAGCATAAGAGGGTAATGACCATCCTTGAAGGAGCTGTAAGTTCGAGCCGCCAATTCTATCGCTATCGTAATGGGGAGAAAACAGTTGAGCCCGAATTGCAGGAGTTGATGAACCAAAGATTGCGAGCTTACGGCATCGAAAAAGAAGTCTTTTTCGACGAAATCATCGAGACGTACAACTTCTAAGAAAAAAACTTTTCCTCAACTGCACTTTTGCCACTATTTGGCAAAGCTTTGCCAATACTTTGGCAAGACTTTGCCAGATAGTGGCAAACTATATAACTACCTTATGTATCAGTCCTTTTCTTGGTATTTTGCCAATCGTGTCTGCTGCCGTTTGTCGATTTGGAAACATAAAAAATTACTCTTAACTTTGCATCGCATTTGAGATTCAAGGCTACCTTTTCTGAAGGTTGAAATCCTGAAAATCGAAGGTGCAGAGTTTATTTTTTTATTGTTTAATTTTTTAATGTTTTCTTAAATGAAGAATTTATTTTTAACAGAACATCAGATGCAGATTGACAGTCTCATCAAGTTCATCAACGAACAGTACATCGTTCGTAACAATGTCCTCTATGGAGTATGTGAAATTCGCAAGAAGAATTCCGACTATTCTGCGTTTCACACTATCGACAAGCGTGCCATCGCTTCCATCACCCTTGATGCGATAGGGGAGGGGATTGACATCAAGAAGTCGGATGTGCAGCTTGTGCTCGATTCTACTTTTGCGCCAGACTACAATCCTGTTGAGGATTTCCTCGACAACACTGGCAAGTGGGATGGTCACGACTACATCGGCGACTTTGCTCGTCGCATACACACGTGCAATCCTATCTTCTATGATTTTTTCCACAAGTGGTTTGTGGGTATGGTTGCAGTTTGGAAGAATGTGAATCGTGTTCATGCCAACGACATCATGCCGATACTCATCGGCACTCAGGGTTGTGGTAAGTCCACCTTCTGTCGCTTGGTGCTTCCTCCACATCTTCGTTATGCCTATGCCGAGCGAATGCCTTTCAGTGTAGGGGCAGAGATGGAACGAAGTCTTGGTCGTTACCTCCTTATCAATATTGATGAGTTCGACCAGCTCTCACCTCGCAAGCAGGCTATGCTCAAGAACTACATCCAGACCATTGAGGGAAAGGTGCGCAAGCTCTACTCCAACAACATCGTCGATGTTCGCCGCTATGCCAATTTCATTGCCACCACCAACCAGCTCGATGTACTCTCCGACCCAACAGGTAGTCGCCGCTTCATCTGTGTAGAGGTGGAAGGTCTCATTGATGTTGAATCTCCTGTCAACTACAATCAGATGTATGCCCAGGCACTCGCCGAACTCCGTTCCGGCTTCACCTACTGGCTCACAAAGGAAGATGAGAAGCGACTCGAAGAGCAGAACTCCAAGTTCCGCCAGGTCTCACCCCTCATGCAGCTCTTCTCCACCTACTTCGCCTCCTCTGTTCCCGACCAGCCAGAGTCTCAGTGGATGACACCTCTCGAAATCATCCATTCCCTCAACTCCCTCACCCGTTCCAACCTCGACTGCAACAAGTCAATCAATCTCGGTCGCGAACTCCACGGTGCCGGCTTCAAGTCCAAGCGTCTCGCTCGCGGCATAGCCTACTGCATCTCCCCCGCCACCTCTCTCAAGGAAATAGCATAATCCGCTATTCTTCCCAAAAAGAAAATCACGCTACCCATTCCCTCCGGGGGCAGCGTGATTTTCTTTTTAGTGTATGTAGTGTATGATAAAAACAAAAATTTCGATGTTTTTCTTTATTTTCTATATATAATGACTAAATGTTACTAAAAAGTTATTTACGGTTTCCCACCTTTATGAGGAGGAGATCGGTGGCACATTTCATGATTCTGTTTTATTCAGTGAATATCCAACGACCATTTGTGTCACTTCCAACACGAATTAACTTGCCTTGGATTAGTAAAGTGTCTATTGTTTTTCGTACCTATCTTTCGCTTATGCCTAACTGCTTGGACAATTTTGATTGAGACAATTGCAGGTTCCTCTTTAATGCTTCTTTCAATATGTCAAACATTGGATCGCTCAGGATCGCCTTTGGATCACCTAATTGAAACGTTGTTTCACTGTGCATCAAACTTTGACCAATTAATGATTCTGTAACCACCTTTGTCTGGCCCGACATGAGAGACAAAGCCATTCTCTGTGAGGAAACTGAGATAGCGCTTAACTGTAGTCTTTCCGCAATTTGCCAATAACTCCATGGTTTTGATTGACACATAGGCATCATTATTGATTGCATAGAGAATTGACTCGAATGTTTTCTGTGACATTTTCTGTGACAGTTGGTGTGCTTTCTGTGACAGTTGCTCGATTTTGTGGTCCACTTCCGTCCTTTTCTGGGTCACTTGTGGTATTTTCTCTATTACTTCATCTGTTTTCTGGCCCACTTCGTCTGTTTTCTGGCTCACTTCGTTTGTTTTCTGGTCTACTTGCTTTCTCCAAATAGTGACTTTGAAATCTAAGTCCTGATGGAACTCAGGCTTATCAAGCCCATAGTTCACACACTTGCTGATAATGTCTTCTGTGCCTGTACCTGCCTTCTCGATATAGCCTTTCAAGAACATAGGCTCTGCAATGAGTGGATTATGTGGTTGAGATTTGTGGGGCTCTTCCAATTGAGGTATAGTTAAACCGTAAGGCAATATGCCTGGGTTCCAAACTTCAAGTCTGTCTTGGAATAACATAACTTGAACACTGCCATTATCCGTATAATCACGATGTGCAACGGCATTACATATTGCCTCGTGTACCGCATCGATAGGAAGCTCGGGACGAGATGGCGCTGCCGCAGTATTGGTTTGATTGTGTGAGCCAACCCATGTGTCAACACGGCTCATTACAAAGTTCGTTGCCTGATCTACGAGCTGAAATACATCGCCCTTGAATATCTGATAGGATGGTACTGGTTTCTCAACTCTTGTGCCATAGAACTGCATACATTTCACCTCGCTTGTGATGC
>CALBJW010000167.1 GCA_937893145.1 uncultured Prevotellaceae bacterium
ACTACAAAAATTAATTAGTAAAAAGCTATTGTCTTAACTCCTTAACTTCTTAACTCCTTAACTCCTTATTACAGCTTCCTCAAATCGTGTGTCAGCTTAGCAGCGCAGAAGTTAGGACCGCACATTGTGCAGTATTCGCCATCGGTATGACCAGCTTCCTCGAAGTACTGGAGAGCACGCTCAGGGTCGAGCGAGAGGTGGAACTGGTCGCGCCAACGGAAGTCGAAACGAGCCTTAGAGAGAGCATTATCGCGGATCGAAGCACCCGGATGACCCTTAGCGAGGTCGGCAGCATGAGCAGCGATCTTATAAGTGATCACACCCACACGCACATCCCCACGGTTAGGCAAAGCGAGGTGTTCCTTAGGAGTCACATAGCAGAGCATAGCAGTACCCAACCAAGCGATCTGAGCGCCACCGATAGCCGAAGTGATATGGTCGTAACCAGGAGCGATATCGGTAACGATAGGACCGAGAGTATAGAATGGAGCCTCATGACAATGGTCGAGCTGACGTTCCATATTCTCACGTATCTTCTGCATAGGCACATGACCCGGACCCTCGATAAATGCCTGAACGTTCTTCTCCCAAGCACGAGTCACGAGTTCGCCCATAGTGTCGAGTTCGGCAAACTGAGCAGCATCGTTAGCATCGGCAGTACATCCAGGACGCAGACCATCGCCCAGCGAGAGAGCCACATCATACTGAGCCACGATATCGCAGATATCATCGAAGTGCTCATAGAGGAACGACTCCTTATCGTGGATGAGGCACCACTTCGACATAATACTACCACCACGGCTCACGATACCACAGAGACGTGAGTCGGCGAGGTGAACATTGTGGCGACGAATACCTGCATGGATGGTGAAGTAGTCAACACCCTGTTCGCATTGTTCGATGAGTGTGTCCTTATATACCTCCCATGTCAAGTCCTCAACTCGTCCATTCACCTTTTCAAGAGCTTGATAGATAGGCACGGTACCTACTGGAACAGGGCAGTTGCGTACAATCCATTCACGAGTCTCGTGGATATTCTCACCTGTAGAGAGGTCCATGAGTGTGTCACCACCCCACTTGCACGACCACACAGCCTTATCCACTTCCTCATCAATGCTCGAAGTAGTGGCTGAGTTGCCGATATTGGTGTTAATCTTCACGAGGAAGTTGCGACCAATAATCATTGGTTCAGACTCAGGATGGTTGATGTTGGCAGGAAGAACAGCACGACCACGTGCAATCTCATCACGAACAAACTCAGGTGTGATGTGGCTCTTGATGCCAAGTTCTTCGCAGTTCATGTTCTCACGAATAGCAACATACTCCATTTCTGGAGTGATGATGCCTGCCTTGGCATAAGCCATCTGAGTGATGTGCTTTCCAGCCTTAGCACGGTAAGGAAGTGCGATATGCTCGAAACGAAGACTATCAAGTGAATGGTCTGCAAGACGCATCTTGCCGTATTCACTTGTCACTTCACTCAACTGCTCTACATCGCCTCTATCGAGAATCCACTGCTGACGAATGCGTGGAAGACCTTTCTTCAAATCGACCTCGATATTTGGATCGCTGAAAGGACCACTTGTATCGTAGATATATACTGGGGCATTCTGCTCTGTGTGAGGAATACCTTTCTTGTCACGGGTAACAGTAGGAGTGAGATTGACCTTTGTCATACCTACCTTAATGAAAGGGAAAAGGGTACCCTGCATGTATGCTTTTTCCCTCTTTGCGTATGCTTTGTTATCTTGTGGCATAGTTGTAGTTTATTAGTTTAAGAATGCAGTAAGTGGACTTGAAGCCTCTGCCTCGAAGCTATCTGCAACAGCACCGAGACCTGCTTCATAAGCACGACGACCAGCGATGACAGCCTCCTTGAATGCGATACCCATCTGTACTGGGTCGCCTGCAACGGCAATGGCTGTGTTGACAAGGCAAGCACTTGCTCCCATCTCCATTGCTTCTGCTGCATGGGATGGAGCACCAATACCTGCATCAACAACTACTGGCACATTTGCCTGCTCGATGATGATGCGGAGGAAGTCGCGTGTCTGGAGTCCTTTGTTAGTACCAATAGGAGCGCCAAGAGGCATGACTGTTGCCGCACCTGCCTCTTCGAGATGCTTACAGAGTGTTGGGTCTGCCTGACAGTAAGGAAGAACAACGAAACCAAGTTTCACAAGTTCTTCGGTAGCCTTGAGCGTCTCGATGCTATCAGGAAGAAGATAGCGAGGGTCTGGATGAATCTCAAGCTTCAACCAGTTTGTGCCAAACGCTTCACGAGCCATCTGTGCAGCAAAGACTGCTTCTTCTGCATTGCGAACACCAGATGTGTTTGGAAGGAGCTGGATGTTTGGGTTCTGGATGATGTGACGAAGGAGGTCGTCCTGCTTGTCTTGTAACTCAATACGCTTCATGGCTACTGTCACCATCTCTGTCTCTGAGGACTGGATAGCCTGCGCCATGAGTGCGTTGTTGCTGAATTTGCCGGTACCTAAGAAGAGGCGTGAGTTGAACTCACGACCGGCGATGATAAGTTTGTCCATTGTGATTATATCATTTTAATTAGTTTCTTCATTTCTTCAACAGGATTATCAGCACGAAGCACCGTTCCGCTAAGTGCTATTCCCGTTATTCCTGTCTGCATCAAAGCAGGGATGTCTTCGGCATTGATGCCACCAATGGCTACGATAGGAAGGTTGATTCCCTGTTCCTTCATCTGCTTCACGATACGTGTGTAGCCCTCCAGTCCAAGCACGGGTGAGAGTTTTTCCTTTGTAGTAGTGAAACGAAACGGACCACAACCGATGTAGTTGGCTCCATGCTTATAGTGCATCAATACATCTTCAAAGGTGTTGGCTGTGCCTCCTATGATGAACCCATCACCAAGAATAGCTCTCGCCTCATCTATCGGCATGTCGTTCTTGCCGAGATGAACGCCGTCGGCATGTATTTCCTTCACCAACTCAACATGGTCGTCGATGATGAAGGTCGCTCCGGCAGCTTTACAGAGAGCCTGTGCCTGCAATGCTATTGGTCGGATGTCATCGACTGAAGCATTCTTCATGCGTAACTGCACCCAACGGCAACCGCCTTCGAGTGCAATCCTGACAGAATCAAGGTAATTGATTGTGTCGGTATAGTGGGTTATGAATTGCAGCATTACTATATTCTTTATTTATCCACCAAAAGCAGCCTTGATGATTGTGACGTTATCCCCTTCGTTGAGCGGAGTCTCTTCCCAAGAAGTACGAGGGACAATACGGTTGTTGATAGCAAGGGCTACGCCTCTTTCTGGGAGCGACAACTCCACAGCAAGTTGCTGTACGTTTACAGAGACAGTGTGAGTCTCTTGATTGTTAATCAGGATATTCATACTACTTAAAAAATAAAAAACATGGGGGATGCGCCTTCCTTAGCAGCATTACCTGCTCAGGTTCAATGGGTGTAATCTCAGCCTCTTCTAACAGAAGAAGCACCCCAAGTTATCGGATGACAACATTTTTTTGCACTGCAAAGATATATTGTTTTTTTGTTTATTCCAAATATTAAGTGAGTTTTCAATGAATCACAGCACAAAATGGTTTGATGAAGGTAAACAACTACAAAAATGAACCTTTTGAAGAAGTTTATCATCTGATAAAGGGAAGATAAACGATATTTTGTCTATATTTGCAAAGAAAACAAAAACAACTCAATATGAAGAAACTACTGTTTATCGTACTTTTAGCTGCATGTGCAAATATGAATGCACAGCCATTCAAGCATTACAAGCCTGTGAATAAGAATGCTGACAAGAACACTTGCGAACTCCTTGAAAGACTCTACACGACTGTCGATGAAGGAAAGATAATGTCAGGACTGCACCACAACAAACTTAGGATGCCTCGTTATCGCGAAGACCTGAACAGGATTGATGCCGCTGTTCCGGGAGCGATACCTATGGTTTGGGGAGGCGATGTGGCTTGGGATGCTGCAGAAGTGGTCCGCATGGCTATCGACCACCACAAGAGAGGATATGTTATTGCTATCTCGTGGCATGCTGCACGCCCTTTCGACAAGGGAATGGTCAACTTCAAGCAACAGACTCAAGGCAAGTTCTCTGCTAAACAATGGGAGGAACTGGTGACTGAAGGAACTGAAATGCACAAGATGTGGATAGAACAGGTTGATAGTATAGCAGGATACTTGAGGGCTTTGCAACTCAATGATATCCCTGTGTTGTGGAGACCTTTCCACGAGATGAATGGAGAATGGTTCTGGTGGGGCGATAGAAGAGGAGAGAAAGGGTTTGCTGTACTTTGGCAAATGCTTTACGACAGACTAACCAATTATCATCACCTCAACAACCTCATCTGGGTATGGAACCCTAATAACCCTCGCAAACATCCTGTGGATAAAAAGATGGGATATGAACTGTATTATCCTGGAGACAAGTATGTGGATGTTCTTGCTGCTGATGTTTACCACAGAGAGTGGTTTCAAGATACTCACGACCAACTTGTGGAATTGGGCAAAGAAAAGCTCGTGGCACTCGGAGAAGTGGGTGAACTTCCTACTTCCGAACAGTTGAAGAAATACAATCGTTACGCTTGGTTCATGATATGGACTGATTTCACCGAAGAGAAATACAATACTCTGAAGGCGTTGGAGGATATATTTGGAAACGAAAGAGTAATAAACCTCAAGGAATCGAACAAATAAAATAGGTAGGCACTATTGATAGTTGTGCAATCCATTTCACATCAATAGAATTAAAGATATATTATGATAAAGAAAGTTATTCTCATCACAGGAGGCAGCAGTGGTATTGGATATGATACCGCTAAGGCTTTAGCAGAACAAGGGCATATCGTTTATGCTGCAGCACGTCGTACAGAACTAATGGAACCTCTCCGTGAGTTTGGAGTACACATTATGAATATAGATGTGACAAGTGATGAATCAACTGAAAAGTGTGTACAGACCATTCTCTCGGAACAAGGACATATAGATGTGCTTGTCAATAATGCGGGATATGGCTACTTTGGTGCAATAGAGAATGTGAGTATGGAGGAGGCGCGCCGACAACTCGATGTGAATGTGTTTGGATTGGCACGCATCACACAACTTGTCCTTCCTTCCATGAGAAAACAAAAGAGCGGACGCATCATCAACATCTCCTCGATTGCAGGAAAGATTGTTCTTGCAAATGGGGGATGGTACAATGTGTCGAAGTTCTCGGTCGAAGCCCTTTCGGATGCTCTTCGTATGGAAGTAAAACCTTTCGGGATAGATGTCGTTCTCATCGAACCAAGTGGTATAAAGACCAACTGGGGCATAATAGCTGCCGACCACCTTGTAGAGTCTGCAAAGGGAACTGTATATGAAGAGACTGCTAACAACGAGGCTCGTATAATGCACTTTGCTTACAAATCAAACTACTTGTCTAAACCATCGGTAGTGAGAAAAGCCATCTGCAAGGCCGTTAATGCTAAAAGTCCACGAATAAGATACAGACCTGGTCGTGGTGCAAACACCTTAGTTATGCTACATTCTCTGTTGCCTGCAAAATGGTGGGATGCACTCAACAGATTTGCTATCTCACATTAAGAAGCATTTCTATTTGAGTACAGCCTTAACCTGATCGCAGATAGCACGCATTCCTGCTACAGATGGGTGTCCCCATTGCTTGTCAACATCATGAAGAAGAACATTGGTGATGCCGTAGTACTCACACATCTTAGACTCTGTCTCGGTAACCTCGGCAGAGAGTTCGCTGTTACAAATATTGATGATGCGAGCATCTGGATAATTCTGCTTGAGGTAATGGAGCATATAGCAGAAGGCAGGACGGAAACTATAGAGGTCGCGTCGCATCCATCCCTCGTGCTGATAATTGCCTACTGGTGACTTTGCCCATGAGTCGTTTGTACCGCCAAAGATGAAGATGATATCAGGATTGCCAAGGTTACACATACGGGTGATGAAGGCACGGTCTGAATAATCCTGCTTACCATATCCTGTGTAGCATACTGTAGAACCAGAGAAGGAGTTGTTCTTGTCAAGAGTATAACCCATCTCGCTGATGAGAAGATGCCACCATGTCTGTTCTACTGTACGAACATCGTTGTGCTCAGCACTATTACCATCATTCCCGAGATACCAAGTGAGATTCCACGATGGGGTAACCTTTCCTCCGAATGTAGAATATGAATCACCAAGGATTGATACTTTCTGTGCAAACGATGCTATGAAAAAAAGAAGTAGGAACAAGCTTGAAAATGTACGTTTCATAGTTTTTAAGTTTTAGTTGTTTTTGATATTAAGAACATAAGAGCCAAATTAAGAAAAACGGTTGTCTTTCCTAATTTGGCTTCTTTTATGCATATAGATTATAAGTCAAATAAATTCTTCATTCCTGAATTGTCCTTAGGATTAACCCAAGGAGAACGACCAAGATGCTGGTAGGCGAGTTCTGTGACTTCTCGACCACGAGGAGTACGCTTGATAAAACCTTCCTTAATAAGAAATGGTTCGTAAACCTCCTCCACAGTACCTGGGTCTTCACCAATGGCTGTTGCGATAGTACCAATACCGACTGGACCACCATTGAACTTATCAATAATGGTAAGGAGCAACTTATTGTCTATCTCATCGAGTCCGAACTTGTCGATATTGAGTGCCTCAAGTGCTATGCGAGCAATCTTGATGTCGATAGTTCCGTTTCCTCGCACTTGTGCAAAGTCGCGTACTCGACGAAGAAGAGCATTCGCAATACGTGGAGTGCCACGCGAACGAGAAGCAATCTCACCTGCTGCATCAAAGTCGCAAGGAACACCAAGAAGGGACGCCGAACGAAGGATAATCTTCTGCAAAGTCTCCGCATCGTAGTACTCAAGATGGAGATTGATACCGAAACGTGCGCGTAGAGGTGCTGTAAGAAGTCCTGAACGCGTTGTTGCACCAACAAGGGTGAATGGGTTAAGGTCAATCTGAATGGAGCGCGCAGAAGGGCCCTTATCAATCATGATATCGATACGGTAGTCCTCCATAGCACTATAAAGGTACTCCTCGACTACTGGAGAAAGACGGTGAATCTCATCAATAAATAGCACATCGTTCTCTTCGAGTGAGGTGAGGATACCTGCGAGGTCGCCCGGTTTGTCGAGTACTGGTCCTGAAGTAACCTTGAATCCCACACCGAGTTCATTGGCTATGATGTTGGAAAGGGTTGTTTTTCCAAGTCCAGGAGGACCATGAAGCAAGGTGTGGTCGAGTGGTTCGCCACGATACTTTGCAGCCTCAACAAAGATGCTGAGGTTCTCAACGACCTTCGCCTGACCGCTGAAGTCTTCAAACCTCAGCGGACGAAGAGCGTTTTCAAAGTCCTTATCTTGCTTGGAGCGTTGCTCGCGGATATCAAAATCTTCAGCCATTTTATTCTTTATTCACTTCTTATAATGATTCCAAGATTCTCTTCAACACTACTGTTGCTGAAATCTCTCGGTTTGCTGCCTCTGGGATGACAAGTGAAGTTGGTGCTTCGATGACATCATCAGTAACAATCATGTTGCGGCGAACAGGAAGACAGTGAAGGAAGAAGGCATTGTTTGTAACTGCCATCTGACGTTCACTAACTGTCCAATCCTTATAATCATGATAGTCTCCAAGAACCTTACCATAGTCCTCAGGACGAGTGACACCTGGACAAGACCAGTTCTTCGCATAGATGAAGTCGGCACCTTCGAATGCCTTCATCTGGTCGTACTCTACCTTTGCATCGCCTGCAAACTCAGGGTCAAGTTCGTAACCCTCAGGATGAGTGATAACGAAATCCACATCCGCAGCATTCATCCATTCTGCAAATGAGTTTGGCACAGCCTGTGGAAGTGCCTTTGGATGTGGAGCCCATGTGAGGACAACCTTTGGACGCTTGTTTGGAGTGCGGCGTACTGGTTCACCACCAAAGAGTGGATTTGCCTCGATATAGTCACAGTTCTTGTACTCCTCAATAGTGATGAGGTCGGCAAATGCCTGAAGTGGATGTACTGTAGCACTCTCCATGAAGAATACTGGTTTGCCACTATACTTGATGAACTGATTGAGAATCTTCTCTTCATAGTCGTCCTTACGGTCCTCAAAACGTGCGAACGAACGAACACCGATGACATCACAATAAGAACCCATTACTGGGATTGCCTCAAGGAGGTGCTCACTCTTGTCGCCATCCATGATGACACCACGTTCGGTTTCAAGTTTCCAAGCACCAGCATTCACATCGAGTACGATGACATTCATACCGAGGTTGAGCGCTGCCTTCTGTGTAGAGAGACGAGTGCGGAGGCTGTTGTTGAAGAATACGAGGAGGGCAGTCTTGTTCTTGCCGAGCTCCTGATACTTGTAACGGTCGTGCTTAATTTCAAAAGCCTCATCGAGTGCCTTCTTAAGGTCACCGATGTCTGATACATGCTGAAATACTTTCATGTTTGCTTATTTTTTCTTTTTGCTTTTCTTAGCAAATTCGTTATAAAATGGTTGTGCCTCAACCTGTCCTTCGAAGTACTTTGCCCATTCAGCCTGTCCCTTAGGAGCGCGCTTCTCGGAAAAACCACGTTCAGCGCGTGAAGACTTACCAGACTTTGGAGAACGGCCTTCGCTGCGAACAGACTTAAAACGCTCTGCTCCACGCTTGCCACGACGGTCATCACGAGAAGATCTTGAACCACGAGAGTCTCTGCTGTCTCTGCTCTCTCTTGATTCTCTGCCCTCCTTATGACCTCTTGAACCTCTTGATTCCTTAGGACCCTTAGGAGAACCACCTTCTGTACCTTCTGACAACTCAACATTTACCTGACGACCATCGAAGTCCTGACCTGAGAGGAGATTGATGACCATCTGTGCCTGTCCCTCAGGAACCTCGAAGAACGAGAAGTTCTGCATAAGGTCGATACGGCCAAGGTCAACCTTGTTTCCTTGAGCCACACGATTGATGAAGCCCATGAAGACCTTAGGGTTGATACGGTCCTTCTTACCAAGATTGATGAAGAGACGCGAATAACCAGCTTCTGCCTTACGATTACGCTCGCGTGGTTCGCCCTTGCGGTCCTTATATCCCTTCTTGTCAGCTCCTTCAGACTTGCTGCCACCCTTCTCGGATGGCTGGATGATTTCAGGAGCATTCTTGTAGTAGTTGAGGAAAGTATTGAACTCCATCGACACCATACGCTTGATGATGTCCTCCTTCTCCATAAGGTCGAACTTACGGAACACCTCTGGAAGGAATGGTGCAATCTCTTCTTCATCAACTTCAACCTTCTCGATGTCGTCGATAACCTTATAGAGCTGCTTAGCACAAATCTCCTGTCCTGAAGGAAGGATGCCAGGAATGAATTTCTTTTGAATCTGCTTCTCAATGGCACGCACCTTACTCTTCTCCTTAACGTGGATGATAGAGATAGAAGTACCACTTCGACCTGCACGACCAGTACGACCAGAACGGTGAGTGTAAGACTCAATGTCGTCTGGAAGACCATAGTTGATGACATGTGTGAGTTCATCAACATCAAGACCACGAGCAGCCACATCGGTAGCCACGAGGAGCTGCACACGATGCTGGCGGAACTTAGCCATAGTGAGGTCGCGCTGTGCCTGCGAGAGTTCACCGTGAAGCGACTCTGCATTGTAGCCATCCTGAATGAGTTTATCTGCTATCTCCTGTGTCTCGAGACGAGTGCGGCAGAAGATGATAGCATAAATCTCAGGATAGTAGTCGGCAACACGCTTAAGGGCATTGTACTTGTCGCGAGCGCTGACAAGGTAGTAGATGTGATTGACATGTTCGGCTCCTTCATTTCGAGAACCTACGACAATCTCTTTTGCATCGGTAAGATAGTTCTTTGCGATGCGCTCAATCTCCTTACTCATTGTAGCGGAGAAGAGCAATGTATTGCGATCTGATGGTACCCCTGCAAGGATAGCATCGATGCTCTCCGAGAAGCCCATGTTGAGCATCTCATCAGCCTCATCGAGTACCACATTCTCCACTTTATCGAGTTTAGCAACCCCACGCTCCATAAGGTCAACAAGACGACCTGGAGTGGCGACAATAACCTGTACGCCTCGCTTAAGCTGGCGTATCTGAGGTTCGATGTTAGCACCTCCATAGACAGCAAGCACATGGAGTCCTTCGATGTACTTAGAATAGTCCTTGAGGTCGTCGGCAATCTGCAAACAAAGTTCGCGAGTAGGTGCAATGACAACAGCCTGAGTGTCGAGACTCTCGGTGTTGACCTTCTGCAATACTGGCAAACCATAAGCAGCAGTCTTACCTGTACCTGTCTGAGCAAGTGCTACTACATCATTGTTGTGTCCAAGCAGGTATGGAATCACTTCTTCCTGCACTGGCATTGGGCTTTCGTAGCCCATCTCTGTGATGGCGCGGAGAATCTCTCCCGAAACGCCAAGTTCTTCAAATGTTTTCAAATGTTCTAATTATTATAATTCTCAGCAAATTCTCTGCTGATAGAGTTGTTAAAGCTTTGGCAGACCTGAGCGGCAAGGTCCTGACCTGTCTGCACAATGTTGTCCCACACATCTGAGGAAAGGGATGCGAGGTCGGCACGCATCACGTTGTTCTTCATCAGTCCGTAAACCACACCCGCATTGAAGTTATCGCCTGCCCCAATAGTAGAAACCGTTTCTATCTTATGAACATGATATGTCTTGCAGCCAGATGGAGTCATAAGTTTGATGTCACCATCAGCATCAGTACAAAGCATGAGCGAACAATACTTCGACACCTCACTCTCGTATGCAGTCTTGGCATCTGAAGTGCCAAACATATTCTGGAAATCCTCAGTAGAACCACGCACTATGTCGGCATACTGGAAGTTTTCAAGTATTGTAGAATAGAGCATCTTTGCCTCCGCTGCATGTGTAGAACGGAAATTGATGTCGTAATAGATGAGAGCTTCACAAGAACGTGCATACTCGAGAAACTCCTTCACTTTGTCGCGAAGCACGGGATTTAGCACGAAGTAAGAACCTATCATGATGATGTCGTCCTTCTCAATGACTGGCCATTCCACATCGAGTCGAGCCTTAGGATAGTCCTTGTAGAAACTGTACTCAGCATCGTTGCGATCGTTAAGATAAGCAAGGGAAACAGCAGTACGACCATCCTCATAAACGCATACACACGAGTCGTCCACCCCGTTGTCCTTCATGAAATTCTTGATGACACTACCCACCTTGTCATTACCTGTCTCGGTTATCATCGTCACATTCTGTCCAAGCCTACCGAGCGAGATGATGCCATTGAATACAGAACCTCCAGGAACGGCAGCCGTAGGTTGCTCGTTCTTGAAGATGATGTCAAGGATTGTCTCACCGATTCCTACTATCTTACGCATAGATTGTTATAATTTAAGAACGGGGCTGTCAAGGAAAGTACAACAGCTCCGTTCGTATCTCGTTTACCTTTTAATGAAAAATCTTTTCAGTCAGCACATGCTGGATGAAACGTGGATTGCCTATCACATAGCGTCGGAACATACGACGTGGTTCCTTGCAAAGGCGATGCAACCATTCGAGTCCTAACTTCTGCGCCCAGCGTGGAGCACGCTTGCGTGAACCTGCAAAGAAGTCGAACACAGCACCAACACAACCAACATGACAATGGATATTCATCTCGTTCCAATGAGCAAAGGTCCACTTCTCCTGCTTAGGAGCCGTCATACCTATCCAGAGAAGATCCGGATTCTCTTCGTTGATGCGACCAATCATCTCCTTATCGTCTTCGGGAGTGAAATCGGGCTTGAAAGGAGGACTATATGTCACAACTTCAATGTTTGGATATTGCTTCGCCGCACGAGAGCGGATATTTTCAAGCACCTTTTCAGACGAACCAAAAAACATGACTTTACCGCCACGCTTGTTCCACTTGTCCATTTCATAGACAAAGAGGTCCCAACCTGCCGTACGTTCTTTAGGAGGGTTTGGATGTCCTATGAAACTGCAAGCCCACACTATTGCTTGGCCATCAGGAATAAGAACATCACACTCCTTGAGCGCCTTGATAAAAGGAACATCACGCTGTGCAAGATTGAACGAGTAGGCGTTGACTGTATTTATCAACAGCTTACCATCTGGCAACTTTTGCAAGTCGTCGGTTTTTTCAAGCAGTGTTAGTTCCTTAATGTATAAAGCCATTTAGATAATTGTTGCTATTAAAATTATACTTTTTGCACGACTCTACGAGGACACTTGTCCGCATAAAATCGTGCAAATATACAGAATTTTTAATCGTCTAACGCAACATTCAATAAATAAATTCCGAAAATACAACAGAAAGAATGCAAGAATAAGCAAAAAACACTGTTTTGCTCTTTCCACATGCTAATTATTCCCTTACATGCTTGTATTCGAAGAAAAGAGCAAAGGCTATACCAACTACTGCTGCGTAGGCTGCAAAGATATACCAAACGGTATCCCAATTACCTACTGTGTAGAACACTCCATTCACCTCCTCGCTATGTGTGAATGCATTGACAACTGCCTGAGCCGAGAGGGTTCCGACTGTAGCACCAAGACCATTTGTCATGAGCATGAACAAACCCTGAGCAGACGAACGGATGTCGGATGGCGTTTCTCTATCGACAAACAACGAACCAGAAATGTTGAAGAAGTCGAATGCCACACCATAGACAATCATCGAAAGCACGAAGAGACATACGCCAGGGAATCCTGGGTCGCCAAGACCGAAGAAGCCAAAGCGGAATACCCATGCGAACATTGCTATGAGCATAACAATCTTTATTCCATATCGCTTCAGGAAGTATGGGATGAGAAGGATACAGAGTGTTTCGCTTACCTGAGAAAGAGAGATGAGAAGACCTGAGTGGTTTGCCGCGAATGAGTCTGCAAACTCAGGCATAGCAACGAAGTGATTGATGAATGGACCAGCAAATCCGTTTGTAATCTGAAGACTCACTCCAAGGAATATAGAGAAGATGAAGAAAAGAGCCATCTTCTTCTGTCCGAAGAGCTTAAAGGCATCAAGACCAAGAGCCTTAACCAAACTTGTAGAACCCTTTGCCTTACCACCAACAGGGCAGTTAGGCATTGTCAAAGCATACAACGCAAGCATAATGCCCCACGCAGCACTGATAAAGAACTGATTTGGAGTGGTGATAAAACCGCAAAGATCTACAATCCACATCGAAGCAATGAATCCCACAGTACCGAACACACGGATAGGAGGGAAGTCCTTTACGGTATCGAGTCCAGCCTTTTCGATAGATGTATAAGCCACAGAATTGGACAATGCCAATGTAGGCATATAGAAACCAACACTAACTGCGTAGAATGGGAAGAGGCTCACAAAGTCCACATGACCTATAGTACCCATATAACCCACAACAATCATACAGAGCGCTGCAACCAAATGACAAAGGCTCAAGAGCTTTTGTGCAGGTACCCAACGGTCAGCAACGATGCCCATAAGAGCAGGCATGAAGATTGACACAAATCCCTGTACACTATAAAACCAACCGATGTTTGCACCCATACCTACGCTGCCGAGGTATGTTCCCATCGAAGTGAGATAGGCTCCCCAAACTGCAAATTCGAGGAAATTCATTACAATTAAACGCGTTTTCATATAGATATGTTTTTTGATTATTGACTTGTATTGCGTAATGTCAAACGGGCATCACTCGTTGATAAGCACCTGACCATCCTGTGTTATTCCCTCGCAAGAGATATACATCTCGTGGCATGTACTGTTGTTGTAGAACTCCACTTGAGCATTTCCACTGTTGTCGGTATGCACAACAGGAGCCCAGAAGATGGTGCGACGGAAGTCCTCCATAGGTGGGAGCATACTGTAGTCCTCCATCTTGAATGTGGAAGGTTCGTTGAAACCCTGGAAATGAGTGGTACGAAGTCCCTTTGTCTTTCGACTAATGTTAGGGTGCATATACACAAACACCGTAACAGGCTTTTTGCCTTCAAGGTCGGGACAATAGAGATAACTCTGGTAGGCTGTGGAGTTTTCACTCACATACACCGACTTCACCTGGTCCAATGTGATAGGCAATTCATTTATACCACGAGCAAGAACATCAAAAGTATCGAACTCATGCACAACGCCAAGATTGGAAATAGCCCCATAAGTATTGTTCAATATCCAAATAATAGGTCTGTTCTTATAACCCATTCCATCCTTGAAGATGCGCCTGTCACTCAGTTTACTTTCGCTCGCATTCCTTTCCATCTCATCGGTCTGCTCGTTCTGCTCTTCCGAAGCAGAAAGGTCCTCAGCAATACGACCAAGAGAAGCTGTCATGTCGGCTTGCATACTTGCATCAACAGCGTTTGTGGCTTCACTTGCCATAAGTGTTGCCTCATTCACATCCTCACCACCGAAGAATGGATTGCGGAAATGGAGCCACTGATAGAAACTTGGCATCTCTAATCCCTGGTCAGCAAAAAGGTCGGCATCGGCATCGGCATTGTAGTAGAGCTGAGCCTTGTACTGTCCTTGCTTTTCTGATTCCCATGCCGCACGAGCACCTTCAAAGATGCGTCGCCTTGCTTTCACGACAACAGTAGGGAGAACGTGTTCGCGTTTTTGGATAGGAATGTATTCGTTGTCCTCAGATGCTGCCTTCTTCGACTTGTCATCATTGAAGAGATTAGCACGAAGGAGGTCGATAGTCTTGGTCTCGTCGGGAGTGAGTAGTCGGCGAGCAGGAGAGAAATGGCGGTCAATACCTACATAATAATTGGCATCCTTATCGTCCTTCTGAGTGTTGATGAGCATTTTCCACTCACCGTTCACATTAGGAAGTTCAAAGGCATACGAACCATCCTCCTTAGTTATTGTCGAACCTTGAAGTGATACGCCCTGACTGTTATAGAGAGTAACATAAAGACCTACATTATCCACAGAATTCTTCTTTCTTTTCTGGCGCAACTGCCCGTAGAGATAGAGCTTGTCCTCAACTGGTTGGTTGTACTTGAGCGGAGACAACTCTTCATCGTCATCAAGCACTCCACTCATCACCTTCCAGTCGTAGCGTCGCCATCCCTGAACCATCATGAGCAGGTCTGCTGCCTGGCGATGAATGCGGTCGTCGGCTTCGAAGTAATATCCTGGGTCCTCTATGTATCCCTTGATGTCGGAAGAGAGAAGCATCCATGTCTGTGCATTACCATACTTGCCATTGACCATAGTCGCTGCATCGATAGCAGAGAGCGAGAGCATGGCATTAGGCTGAGAATGGACATTAAGCACAACCTTCTTGCACGGTTTTGGGAAGGCATTAGTGGATGTAATCTTGATGGTGTCGGATGCTGATGCTTTCGGACAAATGAAGAATAGTCGCTCTGCCTGTATGTGGCCATCCGAAGTGAAGAAGGTCAACTGATTGACACCAGCTGGCAGTTTGTCTCTTTCAAAACTGATACTCATCGCCTCGTCTATCATGAGAGTATCAGCCATTACTACCTTTCCATTGTGGATGATTGTGTAACCCAATATCTTGTTCAGCATCTGAGGTGTAGAAGTGAGCAACACATCTATGTCATTACCAGTCAAAGTATTGACTTGCATAGCAATACCCTCTTCCTTTGCTGCGGGAAGAACGAAGTCGTGTTGCTTGCCTTTCTTGTCGGCTATACGCAGATATTTAGGTTTATCGTTTGGCAAAACTTCAAAGATGCCCCTACCCTCACGAATGGTGTTGGTAGCAGAAACCACCTCTTTCTTTTCATCGAGCAACACACCACCGGCATCTATAGTTGCACCATTGACATTGGTGACCACATAGGCAACTCGGCAATTCATGCCTTGAACCAAATCGCCTCCTTCGGGAAAGAAACGGACACGAATGCCTCCATCACTCTCCTTATCTACTTCCTCACTATTACGGAGGTTAGGGAGTCGCTTGTTGTAGGAAAGGTTGTCCATGACCATCTTGGAGTAGTCGCCCTCCTTCTTTGGTGCATTGAACACAGGGAACACTCGGGAGAAAACGCCTCCACTGCCCCAGTTTGTCATGTAACGAGTATAGGCACGAACCTCGTAGAATCCTGAACCATAGATGCTGTCGAGCGGAATATCGCCGTATGCCTCACCGTTTGAGATAGGTAACTTGCGCGTTTCGATAACATCACCACTTGGATTCACAAGTTCTACATAAAGCACACTGCTCTTGTCTGTCGGTTCCTGACTGTCTGCCCTTACTACATATCCCTTGAACCAAATGGTTTCACCCTTGAAGTAGCCCGTATTGTCAAAATGCAGATATACCTTCTCCTGAGGAAGACTCTGGTTGAAGAGCATGGTACGCTTCATATATGAAAGTACGCCTACGAGTTCTTCATCGTTTTGCAACTGAGCATGTGTTAATGTGCATTGAACGATGAGTAGCAGTAGGGCGAAGATGGTTCTTTTCATGATTTTAGGAGCATTTGTTTCGTTTATTTCTGTGTAAGGCGTTGACTTTCATCGTTGACAAGCACAAACATACGGTCGTTCACACGCACTCGGTCCTCTACCTTGATAGAGATGACATCGCCCTTGCGAGCCACTTCAACAGGATAACTCTTGCGCGAGTCCTTAGGGTCGTCCACTCGAAGTTCGCCAACTGGCTGAATGAGCGCTCCTGTGGTAGGACCTGTCACGAGCATCTTGTCTGTGTTCTTTATCTCACCATTCTCAACGAGGAATTCTGCAACGCCAATCTTAGCGAAGTATTTTGTACATTTAGCACAGTAAACCTTCTTCTCGGTCGCTTTGCTTCCATACACATCACACCATTCACCAAGCTTCTGTCCCTGATAATATCCATCCCAGAAACCACGATTGAAGACGGTTGAAAGTTGCTTGTCCCACTCGTCTTTGTCCTTCTCGGCAAAGGTGCCATCAAGAACGGCATTGATTGCCTCGTCGTATGCCTTGACCACTGTATATACATACTCTGGACCACGAGCTCGACCTTCTATCTTGAACACTCGCACTCCGGCATTCATCATGATGTCGGTGAAACGAATGGTCTTCAAGTCCTTTGGCGACATGATGTATTTGTTGTCAACCTTGAGTTCGGTACCTGTCTCGATGTCCTTCACCTCGTATGCACGACGACAAATCTGTACGCATTCGCCTCGGTTAGCACTTCGGCCTGCATTCTGCAGACTCAAGTAGCACTTGCCCGAGATAGCCATACAGAGAGCTCCGTGACAGAACATCTCGATGCGGATAAGTTCGCCTTGTGGACCTCTAATATCCTGAGCTACAATCTGTTCGTAGATTTCTTTCACCTGCCACATGTTAAGTTCGCGAGCAAGCACAACGACATCTGCAAACTGAGCATAGAACTTCAGGGCCTCGATGTTTGAGATGTTGAGCTGGGTGCTGAGGTGCACTTCCTGGCCTATCTTATTACAATAAGTGAGCACAGATATGTCACTTGCTATGACCGCAGAGATATTTGCCTCCTTAGCAGCATCTACAATCTCGTGCATGGTCTCGATGTCTTCTCCGTAGATGATGGTATTTACTGTGAGATACGACTTGATTCCATGTTCCTGACAGATGGCGGCAATCTCCTTGAGGTCATCAATAGTAAATGGATTGGCACTATGCGAACGCATGTTCAACTTACCAATTCCAAAATATACCGAATTGGCACCAGCCTTGATAGCAGCCGCAAGACTTTCGCGACAACCTACAGGTGCCATTATTTCAAAATCACTTCTTTTCATACTTTGTTTTAGCGAATGTCCCCTAACACATATAGGGGCACATTTATGCAATATCAGTGGCAAAGATACAATCTTTTTCTGAAATGCTCAAAGAAATCGATGAAATATCGAAAAAAATAGTGATAAAAGCACGGTGATGCTCGTATGAAACATTTATAAAAAACATCGAAATTTTTGTTTTTATCATACACTACATACACTCGTCTTGCTTTTCACATCACTACAAATGGCAGAAATCCACACATGAAATGAGGCTTTGCCAGTATGTGGCAAACCTGTGCCAACGGCTTGGCAAGACTTTGCCAAACAGTGGCAAAACATCTGGCAATGTTATGTGTAGGCACTATCGTCTCGACCTTTACAATAGTTCCTCCTTTCTTTGCGATTAGTGTATGTAGTGTATGATAAAAACAAAAATTTCGATGTTTTTCTGGTCTTAACACCTACTTTTGGCCTTGTCATAAGGTTTGATGAAAATTTTTTACTTACATTTGCCAAAGATTAATTTATAATTCCAAGAAAAAACAATGAAAAGTATTCTATTTGTGTGCCTGGGCAACATCTGCCGTTCACCGATGGCTGAGGCTATAATGCAGAAGTTAGTGAACGATGCAGGATTGAAAAAGGACTACTACCTGGATTCTGCCGGACTGATATCTTATCACGAGGGTGAGGGTTCTGACCCACGAATGAAGCAACACGCTTTCCGACATGGATATAAGTTGACTCACATTTCCCGTCCTGTACGCGAGGTGGACTTCGAAACATTCGACCTCATCATCGGTATGGACGATTCAAACTACGACAAGCTTCGCCGTCTTGCTCCATCGCTTGAGGCGGAAGCGAAGGTGGTTCACATGACAGACTACTGCACTCAGCATGTCATAGACCATGTTCCCGACCCTTACTATGGGGGCGCACAAGGATTTGAAAATGTAATAGAGATTCTTGAGGATGCCTGTCAAGGTTTGTTGAACACGCTGGAAGATAAGAAAAAATAACTTTTTTTTGCAAAGGTCTTTTAAATCATTTATCTTTGCAGAAAAATTTTATAAGGAGAAAATGATTTTTAACTACGATGTAATAGTTGTTGGAGCAGGACATGCTGGATGTGAAGCTGCGGCTGCATCTGCTAATCTCGGAGCAAAAACTTGTCTCATCACTATGGACATGAACAAGATTGCCCAGATGTCGTGCAACCCTGCCGTTGGTGGTATTGCCAAAGGACAGATTGTGCGCGAGATTGATGCTCTCGGCGGACAGATGGGTATCGTGACTGATGCCTGTTCGCTCCAGTTCCGTATGCTCAACCGCTCTAAAGGTCCTGCCATGTGGAGCCCCCGCGCACAGTGCGACAGAGGTAAGTTCATCTGGAAGTGGCGCGAGATTCTGGAGAATACTCCTAACCTCAGCATCTGGCAAGACCAAGTGCGAGAGGTGATTGTTGAGGACTCTGAGATTCGTGGTCTCAGAACTTACTACGATGCAGAATTTAGAGCTAAGTGCGTTATCATCACAGCAGGTACTTTCCTTAATGGTCTTATGCACATCGGCAGAACAAAGATTGCTGGTGGCAGATGTGCCGAACCTGCTGCTCTCGAACTCACCGAATCCATCACTCAACATGGCATTCGTTCGTACCGAATGAAGACTGGTACTCCTGTTCGCATCGATAAGCGCAGTGTGGATTTTTCTCTTATGGAGGAGCAACCAGGCGATGAAATATGTGGTAAGTTCTCATATTTGGAGACTATGTCTCCAAAAAATCTAAAACAACTGCCTTGCTGGATTACTTACACTAATAAGGAAGTCCACGATACTCTTCGCAGTGGATTTGCTGACTCCCCACTCTACAACGGACAAATCCAGAGTATTGGTCCTCGTTACTGTCCAAGTATCGAGACTAAACTCCACACTTTCCCAGATAAGGATCAGCACCAACTCTTCCTCGAACCTGAGGGTGAAACGACAAACGAGATGTACCTTAATGGCTTCTCTTCTTCCCTTCCAATGGACATCCAGCTCAAGGCTCTAAGACAGATTCCTGCTTTCCGCAACCTTGAGATATATCGTCCTGGTTATGCTATCGAATACGATTTCTTCGACCCTACTCAGCTCACTCACACTCTTGAGTCGAAAGTAGTAAACAATCTCTTCTTCGCTGGTCAGGTGAATGGTACTACAGGATATGAGGAGGCAGCAGGTCAAGGTCTTATTGCTGGTATCAATGCTGCTCTCAAAGTTAAGGGCGAAGAGCCATTTATCCTTCATCGCGACGAGGCATATATCGGCGTTCTCATTGATGACCTCGTAACGAAGGGTGTAGATGAACCTTATCGTATGTTCACTTCTCGTGCTGAGTACCGCATCCTACTTCGCCAGGATGATGCCGACATGCGCCTTACTGAACGAAGCTACAACATTGGTCTTGCTACCGAAGAACGCTATCAGCAGATGCTAAAGAAGAAGGCTGCTATTCAACACATGCTTGACTTCTGCAACAACTTCTCCCTTAAACCAGCACTCATCAACCCGGCTCTTGAGGAGATTGGAACCACACCTCTTCGACAAGGATGCAAACTTTCAGAGCTTCTCAGTCGCCCACAGATTTCGATTAGTAACATCATCTCTCATATCTCTGCCCTTCAGAAAGAGGCTGACAAACTCGACAACAAGGATGAGATTCTTGAGGCAACCGAAATACTCATCAAGTACAAGGGCTACATCGAACGCGAAAGACAGATTGCTGACAAGATGCTTCGACTCGAGAACATAAAGATTCAAGGTAAGTTTGACTACCCAAACCTTCAGCAGATTTCTATCGAGGCTCGACAAAAACTCGAAGCAATCAATCCCGTTACCCTTGCACAAGCATCACGCATTCCAGGCGTGTCTCCTTCCGACATCAATATAATGCTTGTACTGCTCGGCAGATAAGTTTCACATGAAACAATCTTACGCCCCTACCCCTCTCAAAATTAAAGAACCACACAACGGTGTCATAATACAAAATTTCAAATACCCCAAACCACTATGAACAATCCATACCTCATGGAGCACCTTCGCTCCATTCCTAACTTCCCAAAGGAAGGCATCAACTTCCGCGATGTAACCACTCTCTTCAAAGATGCAAAGTGTCTTGAAATTATGGAAGAGGAACTCTACGAACTCTACAAGGATAAGGGCATCACTAAAGTTGTAGGACTCGAAACTCGCGGTTACATCATGGGTTCTATCCTCGCCCGCAAACTTGGTGCTGGTTTCGTGATGATTCGCAAGCCGGGCAAACTTCCTGCAGAGACAATCTGCGAATCTTACACAAAGGAGTACGGAACAGACACTGTAGAAATACATGCCGATGCACTCGACGAGAATGATGTAGTTCTCATTCACGACGACCTCCTTGCTACTGGCGGAACAATCAAGGCAGCTTGGAACTTGGTTAAGAAGTTCAACCCTAAGGAATGCTTCATGAACTTCATTATTGAGATTCGTGACGAAGGTTTGCAAGGACGCGAATTTATCGGAGACGGTATCGAAGTAACCACACTTATCAAGGTGTAAACAAAGTGTGTTACACACTACCCTCTTAAAGTATGTTCGAAAAACAATCGTCATAACTCCACTAATTATAGTACGTTATGACGATTTTGTTTCACGTGGAACATTAATTGATAATTATGGCTAAAGACGAAGAAAGAATACAACGACTAAAACTTATAGTGCAGTCCTTGCCAGAGTCTCCTGGATGCTACCAGTACTTTGATAAGGACGGGACTATTATCTACGTTGGAAAGGCAAAGAACCTCAAGCGTCGTGTGTCCTCCTACTTCATGAAGAATGTAGATAGACGCAAGACTGAGATTCTTGTCAGCAAGATTGAGGATATAAATTATGTGGTCGTACCGACAGATATGGATGCTCTTCTTCTCGAAAACAATCTTATCAAGAAGTACAAACCTCGTTATAACATTCTCCTAAAGGATGGCAAAACTTACCCATCAGTCTGCGTAACCAACGAGTATTTCCCTCGTGTGTTCAAGACTCGCAATATCATAAAGAAGGGTGGAACATATTATGGTCCTTTCTCACATCAGGCAACTCTCAACAATATGCTTGAACTCATCAACAAGATGTACAAGTTGAGAAAATGCCATGTCCCAATGACTGAAGAATCGGTTGCGAAAGGCAAACATAAGACATGCCTTGAATATCATATAAAGAACTGCAAGGCTCCTTGTATTGGTCTTCAAACTCGCGATGAATACATCGAACAAATCAAAGAAATCAAAGAAATTCTCAAAGGCAATACTCGAATAGTTTGCCAGAAGATGCTCAAAGAAATGCAGACTCTCGCCGAAGAGATGCGTTTTGAAGAAGCGGCTGAACTTAAAAAGAAGTATGACTTAGCAATTGATTTCTGCGAGAAAAGTGAGGTTATTGCAAACAGCAATCAGAACATAGACGTCTATACAATCGACAACGAAGAGAAGTCTGCTTTCATAAATTATCTGCATGTTACTAATGGTTGCATCAACCAGGCATTCACTTTTGAATACAAAAAAAGGATGGATGAAACGGCAGAAGATATGCTTGCATTAGGTATCATCGAGATGAGAGAACGCTATCAAAGCACCTCGAAAGAGATAGTAATTCCTTTCCCTATCGACATAAAAATGGATGGTGTTACTTTCGTTGTTCCTGAAAGAGGCGATAGAAAACATCTTCTTGAACTCTCACAAATGAATGTTCGACAGTATAGAATTGATAGTTTGAAGCAAGCTGAAAAACTCAATCCCGAACAAAGGGCAACGAATATTCTACGAGAATTACAGAAGAAACTATCACTCTCAAAACTGCCTATGCAGATAGAGTGTTTTGATAATTCTAACATTTCGGGTTCAGATGCCGTTGCTGGTTGCGTTGTTTTCAAGCAAGCTAAGCCTGCACGATCTGAATATAGGAAGTACAACATTAAAACTGTAGAAGGACCTGACGACTATGCTTCAATGAGTGAAGTGGTTTACCGTCGATATTCTCGTGCAATAGAAGAGGGTTCTCCCCTACCCGACCTCATTATTACTGATGGTGGAAAGGGACAAATGGAGGTTGTTCGTAAGGTAATTGTTGATGAATTGAAACTCGATATTCCTATTGCGGGACTTGCAAAAGACGATAAGCATCGCACTAATGAACTGCTATTTGGTTTCCCTCAAAAGACTATTGGAATAGAATTGGACTCGCCTCTCTTTAAGTTCTTAACTCGAATACAGGATGAGGTTCACCGATATGCTATCACTTTCCACAGGGATAAACGAAGTAAACGACAGGTGCAATCAGAACTTGACTCTATAAAAGGAATAGGAACCAAGACCAAACAACTTCTTCTTAAAGAGTTCAAAAGTGTCAAACGAATTAAGGAAGCTTCGTTGGAAGACCTTACAAAAGTGATTGGTTCTGCTAAAGCAAAAGTGCTTTTAGAGGCATTTAATAGATAGTTAAAAAAGAAATAATTTGAAAATTTATTTGTAATAACAAATAAAATATATAACTTTGCGACATTATGAGAGCGGTAATACAAAGAGTAACTCATGCATCAGTTACAATAGATGGACAAGTTAAATCAAGCATTGAGAAGGGGTTCTTAGTGCTTGTAGGTTGCGAAAATGCAGACAACGAAGAGGACATCCAATGGCTTTCAAAGAAGATATGTGGACTACGCGTCTTCGATGATGAAAACGGAGTTATGAACAAATCCATCATGGATGTAGGTGGAGATATATTGGTTGTCTCGCAGTTTACGCTCTGGGCATCGTATAAAAAGGGCAACAGACCTTCATATTTGCGTGCTGGAAGCCATGAGCTCACTATCCCACTCTACGAGCGTTTCTGCGCTGTTTTAAGCGAGAATTTGGGGCATACGGTTAGTACTGGTGAGTTTGGTGCTGACATGAAGGTAGAACTCCTTAATGATGGTCCTGTGACTATCTGCATGGATACTAAGAACAAAGAATAACAAATAACTAAAATCACTATACAAATGGAAGAAAACAAGTATTTCAAGGTGCTTTCACAGTACGACTGTGACATCGATGATGAGAAGGTAAAGCGTCAGGTTGACATTCTCCTTAAGGAACATCTTCAGGAGAATAACACTATTGAAGTAAAGAAATTCCTTCTTAACTCAGTGGAACTCACTACATTAAAGACTACAGACTCTGAGGATTCTGTTCTTAAATTCGTTGAGAAAGTCAATAAGTTTGATGATGAATATCCTGAACTGGGACATGTAGCCACAGTATGTGTTTATCCTAATTTCGCAAAGATTTGTCACGACACTCTTGAGAACGAAGAAGTGGAAATTGCTTGTGTATCAGCATGTTTCCCATCTGCTCAGTCTTTTATTGAGGTAAAAGTGGCAGAAACAGCACTTGCACTTAAGGATGGTGCCACAGAGATTGACATCGTTATTCCTGTCGGTAAGTTCCTTTCGGGCGATTATGAAGGAATGTGCGATGAAATCAGTGAAATCAAGTCTGTATGTGGAGATAAAAAACTGAAGACTATCCTCGAAACTGGTTGCCTTAAGACTGGTCGCAACATTAAGATTGCTTCTATCTTGGCTATGTATTCAGGTGCTGATTATATCAAGACATCTACTGGAAAACTTGAGCCTGCAGCAACTCCAGAAGCAGCATTTGTGATGTGTCAGGCTATTAAGGAATACTATGAGAAGACTGGAATCCAGATTGGTTTCAAGCCTGCTGGTGGTATGAAGACTGTTGAAGATGCACTCACCTACTACACTATTGTAAAGGAAGTTCTCGGCGAGAAATGGTTAACTAATCAGTACCTTCGTCTTGGTACAAGCAGTCTTGCTAATAAACTTCTCAGCGAGATTGAAGGAAAAGAAATTAAGTTCTTCTAACATAAATACTTACAACTAAATATTAAACAAAAGGAGATGCACCAAACTTGGTCCATCTCCTTTATAATTATATAAGGATTTAGTTAATTCAAAGTCCTTTAGATAAGCTTAAAGTTGTCTGCCAACAACATAATCTACATAAGCAAACAGAGCCTTCTTCACTTCTGAATCAGGATAAATTGACAGCAAGTTCTTAGCCTTATCTGCGAACTTATTCATCGTCTCAACAGCATATTCAATACCACCATTCTGCTTTGTAAACTCAACAAGTTTAGCAATCATTTCATTCGATGCCTCACCATTTCTGACCGCCTTTGCTATAGCAGACATCTCTTCATCATGAGTTGAATTCAAAGCATAAAGAACAGGAAGTGTCAACTTGCCTTCCTTCATGTCATTTCCTGTTGGCTTTCCTATTTCAGCATCAGCATTATAATCGAAAATGTCATCACGAATTTGGAAACAAATACCGATGACTTCGCCAAATTCTCTAAGTATTTTGCAATTTTCTTCCGATGCATTGGCAGTAAGTGCTCCACATTCAGCACAAGCAGCAAATAGAGCAGCTGTCTTATTCTTTATAATATGGTAATAAACATCCTCAGAGAATGAAGTATTATTCAAATTATCTAACTGAACAAGTTCGCCATCAGCAAGATTCTGTGCCGCAACTGAGAATATATCAATAAGTTGTGGCATACCTGTCTTAGCAGAATTTTGAAGTGAAAGAGCAAGAATATAATCACCTACGAGTACAGCAACCTGATTATTATATGCATAATTAACCGACTTCTGTCCTCTGCGCTGATCGCTCTCATCTACTACATCATCATGAAGAAGACTGGCAGTATGAAAGAACTCAAAGGTGCAAGCAGCATTGATTGTACGCTGATTTACCTCACCGAAAAGCTTTGCACACAACAAAGTAAGCATAGGACGCATCATCTTTCCTTTACGAGAAGACACAAGTCTCAGCACCGAATCGAGCAAAGGATTCGAGTGTTGAAGAGATGATTCAAATTCGATTCTAAATCTACTCAAATCATCAATTATTGGTGCTTTTATAAGTTCTAATGTGTCCATATACTAAAATACTTTGCAAAGATAGTAAGAATTTCAAAAAGAATTCGTACATTTACTCACAAAATAATAAACATGATGAAAAAACTATTCTTACTCGATGCTTACGCATTAATATATCGTGCATATTATGGTTTTATAAAGAACCAACGCATCAACAGCAAAGGACAAAATACATCTGCAGTATTGGGTTTCGTGAACACCTTAGAAGAGGTGCTCACAAAGGAAAATCCTGACTATATCGGAGTAGCATTCGATCCTTCAGGCCCTACTTTCAGACACGAATTCTACCCTCCTTACAAGGCACAGAGAGAAGAAACTCCAGAGGCTATCCGCTTCTCCGTACCTTATATTAAGAAGATTCTCGAAGCATACCGCATTCCAATACTCGAAGTACCAGGTTATGAAGCGGACGATGTCATCGGAACTCTTGCTACACAGGCAGGAAAACTCGATGAAATCGACACGTACATGATGACTCCTGATAAGGACTACGGACAGTTAGTACAAGATAATGTACGCATGTACAAGCCAAGACATGACGGTGGATTCGACATTTTGGGTGTTCAGGAGATTAATGAAAAATACGGAATCGACTCCCCTACTAAGGTCATCGAACTGCTCGCCCTGATGGGTGACTCTGCAGATAACTTCCCAGGTTGCCCGGGAGTAGGTGAAAAAACTGCGGTAAAACTCATCAACGAATTTGGAACAACAGAAGAACTCATCGCAAGAAGTGGTGAACTCAAAGGTGCACTTAAGAAAAAAGTTGAGGAACATGTTGAGGACATCAACATTTCTAAGTTCCTTGCTGAAATCAAGAAAGATGTTCCTATCACTCTCGACCTTGATGCTCTGAAACGCGAACCAGTGAATGAAGATGAGCTCAAAACAATTTACGAAGAATTGGAATTTCGTGCTCTCCTCAATAAGAGACTTGGCATCACTCCAACAAAACAAACCCCAAAGTCGGCAACTACTAAAAAACAAGTTCAACAAAGTCTCTTCAGTGGAGATTTGTTCGCCCCTACCCCATCAGCACCAAAAAATGATGAAAATAGCACAAATTTAGTGCAAGAAAATCAAGGCGAGGACTCAGAGACAAATAATTTGGCATCTCTTGACGACATAAATTCAGTAGAACATAAATACTATCTTATTGATACAGAAAAAGAAATCGAAGAATTAGTTGCAAGATTATTGACATTTGATTCTATTTCTTTAGACACAGAAACCACTTCAATCGACCCAATGACCGCAGAATTGGTAGGTTTGAGCTTCTCAGTCATAGAAAATGAGGCTTACTACGTTCCAATTCCTTCCAAAAGAGATGAAGCGTTAAAAATTGTAAACAAATTTAAAAGAATCTATCAAGACGATAAAATCCTCAAGATTGGTCAGAACATCAAGTATGACATGACAGTCTTGGCGAACTATGGAGTTGAACTTAGCGGTGAGATGTTCGACACGATGATTGCGCATTATGTACTTTCACCTGAACTGAGACATAACATGGATTATCTTGCAGAAATCTATCTTGGTTATCGCACAATCCATATCGACCAACTCATAGGTTCAGGCAAAAAGCAGAAATCAATGCGCGACCTCAATCCAAAGGATGTATATGAGTACGCGTGTGAAGATGCTGATGTCACACTCAAACTTCGAAACAAACTTGCCGTCGAACTTGCAAAGGAACCTACCCTACTCCGCCTATTTAATGAGGTGGAAATGCCACTCATCCCAGTACTTGTTCACATGGAGATGAATGGTGCTCGAATTGATACTGAATCGCTTGCTGAAACATCTCGCCTCTTCACGGAAAAGATGAATGCTATAGAACTTGAAATCCGTGAGGTGGCAGGACAGCAAATCAACATATCTTCACCTAAACAAATTGGTGAACTCCTCTTCGACAACCTCAAGATAATGGACAAACCTAAGAAGACGAAGACTGGTCAATATGTAACATCAGAAGAAGTCCTTCAGGCACTTAAGTCGAAGCATCCGGTAGTAGAAAAAATCCTCGATTATCGTGGATACAAGAAGCTGCTATCCACTTATATCGACTCACTCCCTACCCTTGTCAATCCTCGTACAGGACACATTCATACATCTTATAATCAAGCGGTTACTACTACAGGTCGTCTCTCATCTTCTAATCCAAACTTGCAGAATATCCCTATTCGTGATGAGAACGGAAAGGAAGTGAGAAAGGCATTTATCCCAGATGATGGAGAAGAATTCTTCTCAGCCGACTATAGTCAAATTGAGCTGCGACTGATGGCACATCTTAGTCAGGATAAGAACATGGTTGAGGACTTTAATAGTGGTCACGATATCCATCAAGCCACAGCTGCAAAGATATTCAAGGTTGACATTTCAGAGGTGACTTCCGACATGCGCCGAAAGGCAAAAACTGCTAATTTCGGTATCATCTACGGCATCTCAGCTTTCGGTCTTGCTGAGCGTATGGATGTGAGTCGTAGTGAAGCAAAAAAGCTCATCGATGACTACTTCCTCACCTACCCTGGTGTGAAGGAATACATGGATCGAAGTATCGAAAAGGCACGCGAAATGGGATATACCGAAACACTCTTCGGCAGAAGATGCCAACTTCCAGACATCAATTCTCGCAATGCTGTAGTACGTGGCTATGCCGAACGAAACGCTATCAACTCCCCTATTCAAGGCACAGCTGCTGACATCATCAAAGTAGCTATGATTCATATAGATAGGCGTATGCGAGCAGAGAACCTGCGTTCAAAGATGATACTTCAGGTTCACGACGAATTGAACTTCTCCGTTCACCCAGAAGAAAAGGCACATCTCCAGCAACTTGTAACCGAAGAGATGCAGAACGCAATCAAACTCTCTGTCCCTCTCCTTGCCGATTCTGGTTGGGGCAAAAACTGGTTGGAAGCACACTAATTGACATATACATATAAAATTCCCGAACTCCTACCATGAGAGTCCGGGAATTTTTTGTTTTTAAAAAGGCTTTAAAAGTCCACTTTGTTCACTTAAAAGGAGGTGAATAGATTAGGATTTATGAACTTCATCCTTCTCTACCTGACGAGTGAGATGCTCTTCAAAAGTTGCTTCCTTGCGAAGATTCTTGAGGGATTTGCTTGGTTTCCAGCGAACATGAATATCCTTAATATTCTTATCCCCAAACTCTGGGTAGGAATCAGCACCCTCACAATCGAGAGCAATTTCAAATTTTCCAAGTTCACCAAGCACAACCTGATTACCATTCAAGAGCTGTTCGCGTACGCATTCAGCTACCGTTTCCACTACCCCCTTGATAAGTCCCTTGTCATATACTGTTCCGTGACTTATTATGTGCTGAGCAATATCATCGAGAGAAAGCACTTCATTTGCCTGTGCTGTGGCATGCACCTTGAGTGGCGCATCCTTCTTTAGAGGATTCTTCCTCTTTACAAGACTATACTTTATCATAGTTGAAAAAATGTGTATTTGTAATGTCGAGATTACAGTGTTTTTATGATTTTCATTATATAGGCACAAAGTTAGCAATTTCTGCAGAGATATACAAGAAATCGACCGTATATTTTGGAAATAAGATATACTATCTTATTCAAGAAGATATACTATGTTATTTCATAAGATATACTATCTTATTTTAAATCTTAAGGAGGATTTTGGAAGAAGTACCTAATGATTGATAATAAACATAGAGAGAAATGAGCATGAATGTACGGTCAATTTTGTGTTGAAAATTATTTCATATTTTAGGGTAAATAATTGTTTTATAATAAAATATAAGGTAGTAACTTTGTGTCATCAAAATCAAAATTTATTAAATATTTATCTATTCAAACATGATTAACATTACTATTATTACGAAGAAGAACGGTGCCAAGCACGTTCATCTTAGCGAGATGGATGCTCTCGTAAATAGCATCCGTGAGTGTGAATGTAGTGAACTCTTAACCGAAGTTCGCACAATGTTTCCTCTATGCTGTGTGGCAGACAAAGCTATGCAGTTGAAGGTTGAAGGCTGTATGCAGAACATACCTATGGTATGCTTTTCTGCTGCTTACAAGATGCGAAACAACATTGTCAATAACATTGTTGATAACCACCTCATTGTATTGACAGCCAGCAATCTGCCTACTATTAGTGATGCAGAACAACTTCGTTCGGATGCTCAACTCATCCCATATTCCAACCTCGTGTATGTGGGTGCTACAGGACATGATGTTGTGGTGGTGTGTAAGTATAACGACAATGGAGAACCAGATGCTATGACAAAGGCATATAAGATGCTCCATTATATCTACTCATCACAGTTGAACATCACATTTGATAATACTGAACCAAACGTACTTCAGGAAGTGTATGTTTCTGCCGACAAGCAGGCATATTACAACGAAGACAGCATGCCATTCATAGTGACTGGTGTTGATGCTCCAAAGAAGACATACTCCATTCCTAATGAAGAGAAGATGCCTAAGTCGGAACTTCCTGGTATTCCACACGAGTGCAGCACAGCTAATATCTATACCTACTGCTACCGTAAGGCAATAGATAAGGCTCAAAACGTGTGTGGAAAGGCTGATAGAATGCCTTCAGTAGTCATACCTATACTTGCAGAACTTTGTGCCAAGTCAGGTGTGCCTCAGAATGTAGCCGTAGAGATGACCATTCTCAAGTCTGCATACGATGGCATGTGGGACTTTGTAAGAAATGCTTTCGATTCTGCATACGAGGAGGAAGCTGCTATGACAAATCCTGTGTGTACTATCAATCCATTCGAACTCAGTGCACGCCGTACAGAACATTTTCTTACTACACATTACGACCTTCGTCGCAATGAGATAACGGGAAATGTAGAGTATCGCAATCATAGCGCATTCGACTTCAGTTTCCGTCCTGTGACAAAGGAAGTACTTAACGGAATGTCGCAAGCAGCGAAGAAGGCTGGGGTAGGGTCGGTACATCAGAAGCAGGACATTTCGGAATATGTTTATTCGGATAATGTGCAGATATTCAATCCTATAACGGACTATCTCAACAACCTACCTAAGTGGGATGGTAAGGATTATGTAGCAGAACTTACGGCTCGCATTAAGACAGATTGTCCACACTACGAGTACTATCTTCACATGCATCTTCTATCTACCGTAGCACACTGGTTGGGTAGGGACTGCAATCATGGTAATGGTATCGTACCTCTGCTCATTGGACAGCAAGGATGTGGCAAGACCAACTTCTGTAACATGCTCATGCCTCCAGAGTTTAGCAACTATGTGAATGACAAGGTGGATTTCCGTAGCGAACATGACCTCAATCTTGCTCTTTCTTCTATGGCTTATATCATCATCGATGAGTTTGATAGTCTCAAGAAGAGTCAGCAGCCAGTTATCAAGTATCTCGTCACAAAGCATGATGTTAAGGGACGCATTCCGTACGATAGAGCCATCACTATTCGTCGTCGATATGCCAGTTTCATTGGTACTACCAACAATCCTCGACCACTCAACGACAACACAGGTAGCCGTCGTTTTGTATGCATAGAAATAACTCCAGGCACAAGTATAGACTGCACCACACCTCTCGACCACAAGCAACTCTTCGCGCAGCTCATCCACGAGGTTGACAGCGGTATGCGATATTGGTTCGACGATGCAGAGAATCAAGAGATTATGCTCCATAACATGAAGTATCAGAGCACTTTTGATGTCAGCACCATCATCAGCCAACTCTTCACCCCAGTCTATTCTGCCGACCACCTCATGTCGCTCGACGAAATCATCTCCGAGATTCGCAAGCACAACCCCTACATCACCAACTCTAAGTCACAGAAGATGTCGCTTGGCAGAACCCTCACCTCACTTGGCTACGAGAGCCGCCTTCACGATGGCCATACCATGTACATGATGGTCAAGAGGGAAGTGAACAAAGTGAACTTTTAAGGCCTTTTTAAAAACAAGAAAATTTCAAAAGGGTAGGGAAGGGGACTTAATGCACAAGTTCCCTCCCTCCAATTAGCCACTCCATTCTTGGGGTGGCTTCTACTTATTTTACCATAAATCACAAATATTCACATCTTTTTCTTTTTTGTTTCATTTATAATTCGTACTTTTGCGCAGAAATAATATGATTTTAATTAAAATATTTGTATGCCTATAACATTAAATATCAGTTACGAACAAATGTTCGACATGGTCATGCAGCTCACATACGATGAGCGCATGCAGATGAGCAGGGATATTGTGAAGAAATCGAGGATAGAACGCTTCCAGAAACTTATGCTTGATGAGCGACCAGCAGAACTTGATGATGCGACCATACTTGCAGAATGTAAGGCTGTACGTCAGGAAATATACAATCGTACACACTCTGCACAATGAATGAGGAAAGACTGCGTGTCGTTGTTGACACTAACTTATGGATAAGTTTGCTCATAGGAGGCAAACTCGGTTGCTTGTTGGAAATACTTGTTGACCCTACCTTAGAACTTATCAGCACACCTTTGCTGAAAGAGGAAATTATGAATGTGGCACATCGCCCAAAATTCCGCAAGTACTTCTCTAATGAGAAGATTGATTCCTTAATGAATTGGATGAACGAGACGACAACAGACATTGAACTTGATATAATTACTCCACGATGCAGGGATCCTAAAGACGACTATTTATTAGAACTTGCCATCAAGTCGCATGCCATATATCTTGTGTCAGGCGATAGCGATCTTCTTGACATCGGTGAAATAGAAAATTGCAAGATTATGACATTTGCGCAATTTGAAGAAGAAATGAAATTCTATAAGTTAGTAATACTATAGTGTTCTACATTTACAAGCCACCTTGAAAGTGAAGTGCTCAAAAATAATTTGACCTACACGGTTACTTTATCATTAACTTTGCAATTAAATTACGAATAATTCTTAATGTTATATGAAAAATTTTCTAATTAGTATTATTTACTTTGCCGTTTGTTTGGTATCTTATGCACAAACAGAAATACAAATGGAAAAAGAAGGTGGAGTATATAAAGTACCTTGTATTATTAACGGACTAAAGCTTAAATTCATATTTGATACTGGAGCATCAAATATTTGCATTTCAGAAAATATTGCAAATATGATGTTAGAAAATGGTTACTTAAATGCCGAAGACATAAAAGGTTCTTCATCTGCACAAGTTGCGGATGGGCGAATTGTTAATAATACCAAAATAAT
The DNA here is from genome assembly GCA_937893145.1 of uncultured Prevotellaceae bacterium. Lineage (GTDB taxonomy): Bacteria > Bacteroidota > Bacteroidia > Bacteroidales > Bacteroidaceae > Minthosoma. The sequence goes on from CALBJW010000167.1 coordinate 32,970, forward strand.
TCTTAAAAATGTCCAAATAGGAACAAGTAAATTATCCAATGTTGAAGCTGTCGTTATCCATAATCAAACTGCACCTTTACTGTTTGGACAATCAGCATTGAGCAAATTGGGTAAATACTCAATTTATGGTGACAAACTTATCATTGGTACAAAAGAGGTAAACAGACCTACAAATACTTATTATGACCCAGATAATTTTTCAGATATAATAAATGAAGCTTATAACTATTATATTAATGGTGCATATGAAGATGCTGCAGAAAAATACAAGATATTATATGATAATGATGAAATAAATGCATTGGGAAAATTAGAATATGCAAATTCTCTTTTTTTTGCTGGTAATAAAGAGGACGCAATAGAAGTTTATTTGGAGATAGAGGATGAAATCAATAGCGATTTTCCTGATAAGAAAGAGGAGTTTTATTATTATTTAGGTAAAGGATTATGGTGTACTAAAGACTATACAAATGCCATTCCATATTTGAAAAAAGCTCATCATTATGCAAAAATTTGGAGTGAAGATCAAAAAAGCATTAGTAGTATGATTTCAAGTATCTACAGAGACCAAGGCAATAAATCTTTAGCTTGTGTGTACACGGATAACATAATCACGGAATACATTATATTCATGGGGATAAAGGCCACAGATTGCTGGAATAAAAAATATACAGATCAGTATTTGGCAGATTTATATTACCATAGATTTTTATCATCAGATATAACGGAATTTGATAAATTTGCAATTATTGCAGCCGCATGGGGCAATAAAGATGCTATAGAAACTTGTAAGAAATTCGAATTAGATTATTCTAAAAAACCATATAAATATGAATATTAAGAGCATTTATATAATATTTACACTATTGGCATTATCTTTGACAGGAACTTGTCAAACAATTAGCGAACTAAAAAATCGTGCGGAATATAGAAATGACTCCTGGGCTCAAAATGCTTTAGGACTAAAGTATGAAAAGGGAGAAGAAGTTAATAAAAATCTACAAACTGCTTTTTCATGGTTCCAAAAAAGCGCCAATAACAATTATTGTTATGCACAATATAATTTGGCAAGATTTTATGAAAAAGGATTATATGTCCAAAAGGACATTGCCACAGCCATTCAATATTATAAAAAGGCTGCAAGTAATTATCATTCATATTCTTGCTTTAAAATGGGTAAATTTTACCTAAATGGCACTAATGTTCCCAAAGATAATTCTTTGGCATTTTCTTATTTTAAGGATGCTGCATTTACTGGTAACTCAGAGGGGAAATATTATTATGCTTACTGCTACGCATACGGGTACGGCACAAGGAAAGATTCAGTAAGGGCTTTGTTATGGATTGATAGAGCTATTGATGACAAATACTATTACGCATATTACTTAAAAGGGCTAATGTACCAAGATGGGATAAGTGTAAGCCAAAATGATGAAAAATCTTATGACGCTTACTTTGCAGGGGCATATAATAATGATGCAGCTTGTCAAAATAGCGTAGCGGTATGTTTGTGGAAAGGTAGAGGATGTAGACAAAATAAAGAAAAAGCCATTGATTTTTTCAAACAATCTGCAGAAAATGGCAATTTATATGGACAAAGAAATCTTGCATACAGATATTTGCAAGGAGAGGAGGTTGAACAAAGTTTTTCTAAAGCAGCATATTGGTTTGAGAAGGCTGCAAGCCATAACGATGAAAAAAGTTATGAAGAATTAGCTAGTATATATTTACATATGAAACAATATGATGAATTGTTTAATGCTTGTAAGAAAGGGGCATCATTTAATAATATTGAATGCATAAATCAACTTGCTTATTGCTATGCAAATGGATGGGGTATCAAAATAGATATAAAACAAGCTATCAATATTATTGACAAAGCTATTACCGAACACCCAGACAATCCTAATTTATATGACTCAAAAGGAGAATTTTTATTGATGAAAAAATCATACAAAAAAGCAAAAGAAATGTGGGATAAGGTTAAATTCTTAGATGAAGAGTATTATAACGAAAATTCAACACCTTTGAATGAATATATGATAAAACAATAATTGACTAGCACAAAATAAATGAACCTTCCTTGAAAAGTAGGTTCATTTATTTTATTTTATTTTTAGCAAAGAAATAAGTTGCTACAATAACTAATATACCAAGAACATTTGCTGTAGTAGTGCCCAAAAGCATATTAAGAACATCATCACTAAGCTTAAATTGGTTTGGGCTTGCAACCATAAATATTATAAAGAAAACAGCGAACATATACAAAGAACTAAAATCGAAGATTCTTTCTGCTAACCACTTTCGCTGTAATCTATCCTGTTTTATATTCGCAATTTCTTCTTTCAATTTCGATATCTCCGTTTTCTCGCGCTCTTCACGATATTTTGAATAAGATTCTTTTGAGACCTTATCTTCTTCCTCCACCGTTTGATCGGATATCAGTTGGGTAAGGAGTTCATCAAACTGTTCATCCATGGTTATTAACAATTTCTTGAACAACCGATAAATAATACTCCTTTGTATACGAATCAGGTATTACAACATTTCTACCTTCCTGATAAACACGCCACCATGGGGTTCCATTTGCATGTAAAATATTTACCAAATCTGAGGTTGTTGTGTTAAAATACCTTTTCCAAACAAAATAGCATATTTTTTTTTTTCTTTCACATTCTAAAGTTGGTTCAAACATTTCTATATCATATTCTCCATCTTCTTTTGTTGTAAAAATAGGAAGGGTGGTTTTTTCTGTTATATTGTTATTTCCATATTTATTGAATTGATAATATACAGAAGGGAATACTGGTCCAAACTTCCATGCTTCAACCTTGTCATTTTTAGCACCATCTACATCTTGATTTAAAATAGCAAGCATAAAACCATGGGCTATATAAGTCAATTTCATTAGACGTAACAAAGTTATAGGCACTGACTCTTTTTGAGCAATGTCTATAAATTCATTTGATATAGAAAGTGCATAATACTTCATAATCCCATTTTAAAATTTAGTGCAAAGGTAAAAGAATAAAATGAAATAGAAACAAATTTCATCGTGTTATAAAACATTATTAAAATTTTAATGTGTCAAAAATGAGTTTTTTGACTATTATGTTATATCCATGTGACATTTGTGATAATAAATAAGTGAGCAAAGTTATTTTTATATATCACGCATAGCCTCTAAGTTTACTGAGGGTTGGATTTGGGTTTGATTTAGCCTCCCACAGAGGCTCTGAGAACACTGAGTGTTTTCTATGGCAGCGAACCCGGGAATACATGGGCTTTGGCTCTTTCCGATCTACGCAGAGGAGTTCACAGAGAAAACTCACCCCAGCCCTCCCTACAAGGGAGGGAGTGCCGTCCGGAAGGGAGTGCTGCTGGTCACCTTCTCCCTTTAGGGGAGAGGGTCTCTCTGTGATCTCTGTCGCGTTGTGCGTAGTACCAACGTCTGCGGTCTCTCGCTAAACTGACTTGAAATCTTTGTGTACTCTGGCTTTGTGGGAGATAACAAAAAAATAACAGGAGCAATGTGCAACCTCTGAGGCTCTGCGTGATATATAAATAAAATTATTCAACTATTTGTGAAAATAACTTTGAACAGTTACTTATTAATCAATTTTATCTTTGACCATACTTATAAAAAGGAGGAAACACGAATTAATATGTTTTACTCAAGAATAATACCATTTTTTGTATCAAACAAGAAAAATATGCGTAACTTGTTTGTAGTCTTACACAAAAAATGTATATTTGCAACATCTTAAATTAGTATATAGTCTGAAAATTTATTATTATACAATAGACCAAATGAGTAAGGATTTTATTCTTGAAAATATAAAAGAAACTCTTAAGAATACTCTTCCTAATAATGGAACTGCTATTCTTTTCGGCTCTCAGGCAAGAGGTGACGCCAACGAACACTCTGACTGGGATGTATTGGTTATTGTCAATAAGAACAAACTTACCACTTCAGACTATGAAAAATATACTTATCCATTGACAACTCTCGGATGGGATCTTGATATAGACATAAATCCTATTCTTTACACTGAAAAAGAATGGGAATCATATAGAATCACTCCTTTCTATCAGAATGTCAACAACGAAGGAATCAAATTGGTATGAGCTTAAATGAAACTGACAGGCAAGTGTTGATTAATCTCGAATACGAAAAGGCAAAGAGATTTATTGAACAAGCAAATAATAACTATAAAATTGGTATTTGGGATATTGCTGCCAATAGGTATTATTATGCTTGTTTTCACGCAGTTCAAGCGCTATTTATAAAGGATGGTATAGAAAGTCATAGACATGCCGGACTGTTAAGATTATTCGGACAGCATTATGTAAAAACGGAGGTTATAGACCGTAAGTTTGGTCCTTTTCTTCACCAAATGGAACAATTACGCACAAAAGCTGACTACAATGTTCTATTTGAAGTAAACAAAGAGGAGCTTGACTCTATGATAGAACCATCACACGAACTCATAGAAGCTATTGGTGAATTATTGTATAATCATCAAGGATGAACTTTAATTCTTTATTCTCAATTAATATTTGCCACTTTATACTAGAGGTGGCTTTTCTTATTCCTTTCGTCTTAATTTACCCTAAATCACAAATATTCACACTTTTTCAATGACAAAATGTCATACATATTTGATAAATAAGTCATATTAATAGGTGAATGACTGACAAATAGGGTGGGGAAGTGGTGTTGGCATTAGTTTTGCACTTGGATTGTTATGAAGGACTTTTTATGTGGTTCTTCAAATAAACATGGATTATTATAAACTTAAAAACATAAAAAGACTATGAACATTAGACCATTAGGAGACAGAGTGCTTATCATTCCTGCTCCAGCAGAAGAAAAGACAATTGGTGGAATCATTATTCCTGATACAGCTAAGGAGAAGCCTCTTCAGGGCGAGGTAGTTGCTTGTGGCAACGGTACTAAGGACGAAGAGATGGTTCTTAAGGTTGGCGACCAGGTACTTTATGGTAAGTATGCAGGTCAGGAACTTGAATTTGAAGGTGTAAAGTACCTGATGATGCGTCAGGGTGATGTATTAGCAATACTTGGATAAAGGACCTACCCCTGCCCTCCCTGTGAGGGAGGGAGTATAATGTGAGATAAACGAATAATAAAGATAATATGGTTTACTATTTACTAAACTAACCGAAAGACAAATGGTAAATGGTAAATGCTCAAATGGTAAATAAAAAAATGGCAAAAGAACTTAAATTCAATATAGAAGCTCGCGAGCAGCTTAAGCAGGGTGTTGACCAGCTTGCAAATGCCGTAAAGGTTACACTTGGTCCTAAGGGTCGTAATGTAATCATTGAGAAGAAATTTGGTGCACCACACATTACTAAGGATGGTGTGACAGTAGCAAAGGAGATTGAACTTGCTGATGCTTTCCAGAACACTGGTGCACAGTTGGTAAAGAGTGTAGCATCAAAGACTGGTGATGATGCTGGTGACGGTACTACAACTGCCACTGTATTGGCTCAGGCAATCGTAACAACAGGTCTTAAGAATGTAGCTGCAGGTGCTAATCCAATGGACCTCAAGCGTGGTATCGACAAGGCTGTTGCTAAGGTTGTAGAGAACATCAAGGGTCAGGCTGTTCAGGTAGGTGACAACTACGATTCTATTGAACAGGTTGCTACTGTATCAGCTAACAACGATCAGGAGATTGGTAAACTCATTGCAGATGCAATGAAGAAGGTTAGCAAGGACGGTGTTATCACTATTGAAGAAGCTAAGGGTCGTGAGACAACAATTGGTGTTGTTGAAGGTATGCAGTTCGACCGTGGTTATCTCTCACCATACTTCGTAACAAATACAGAGAAGATGGAGTGTGAAATGGAGAATCCACTTATCCTTATCTATGACAAGAAGATTAGCAGTCTTAAGGAACTTCTTCCAGTTCTTGAACCAGCAGTACAGACTGGTCGTCCAATCCTTATCATCGCAGAAGATGTAGAGAGCGAAGCCCTCACAACACTCGTTGTAAACCGTCTCCGCAGCCAACTTAAGATTTGTGCTGTTAAGGCTCCAGGTTTCGGCGATCGTCGCAAAGCAATGCTCGAGGATATCGCAATCCTTACAGGTGGTATTGTAGTTAGTGAAGAGAAGGGTATTAAGCTTGAGCAGGCTACACTTGAAATGCTTGGTTCTGCTGAGAAGGTTACAATCTCTAAGGATAACACAACTATCGTAGGTGGTAAGGGTCAGAAGGAGCAGATTGCAGACCGCACAAATCAGATTAAGAATGAAATCCAGAACTCTACTTCTGAGTACGACAAGGAGAAGCTTCAGGAGCGTCTTGCTAAGCTTTCTGGTGGTGTTGCAGTACTCTATGTAGGTGCAGCTTCAGAAGTTGAGATGAAGGAGAAGAAAGACCGTGTAGATGATGCACTTTGTGCTACTCGTGCTGCAATCGAAGAAGGTACTATCCCTGGTGGTGGTGTTGCTCTTGTTCGTGCTATCGAATCACTCGAAGGTGTAGAGGGTGACAATGCTGATGAGACTACAGGTATCAAGATTATCAAGCGTGCTATCGAAGAACCACTTCGTCAGATTGTTGAGAACGCAGGTCTCGAAGGTTCAGTAGTTGTTGAGAAGGTTCGCAATGGTAAGGGTGACTTCGGTTACAATGCTCGCAAGGACACATACGAGAACCTTCGCGAATCAGGTATCATCGACCCAGCAAAGGTTACTCGTGTAGCTCTCGAGAACGCTGCTTCTATCGCAGGTATGTTCCTCACAACAGAGTGTGTAATCTGCGACTCAAAGGAAGACAAGCCAGAGATGCCAATGGGTGCTCCAGGTATGGGCGGAATGATGTAATAAAATAAAGGTTAATAAATAAATTGAAAATGAGGTTGGGCTACGATTGCTCAACCTCATTTTTATTATTATAAAGGGTTACTTTTTGCGTTGCTTTATCCATTGTCGAATGCGATATACTGGTCCCCAAAATACTTCTGAAGGACATATCTGCATGATTGTAATGCTTCGCCATGTACGCCACAAGAAAAGATTGAACTTATTCAGTTCGAGTTTGCTCATCATTTCCTTATCAGCATGACCTAAATTTCCACCTCTTTCTATGTCGGAAAGAAGCATTTTTCCTATACTTTCATTAGGTGGACAGATAAGTTTGTCAGCAGACATTCCTAAAGCATTACTCAAAATCCACATTATTCCGCCCGCTAAGGCCTCCAAACCGAAAGAGTGGAGGGTAGAGCGCAAACGTACCTTATCGTCCGTCTGAGAGGCTGAAAACCGCTCTACAGACCAATAATAGTCTATTATATGGCGCATGCCAATGCCTTCAGAGAAAATATGACGCATCATGTGCACTAATTGGAACACAAGATTGAACTCATAAGTTGGTATTGAAATACGGCCGTTTCCAGAAGGGATAGAGTGCCAATTATTCATCTGAATGAGATGTTGCTCAGTACACCAACGCTCAAACTTTCGCATTCGAGGAATATTGAAGAAGTAAGCAGGCCAGAAATGTGCTTCTACCTCTATGTCACCTATAGGTTGAAGTTCTATATGATGATAAAACAAAAGATGTTTATCATGTCGAGAACGTTTCCTTACCCAATCTATAATTTCTTCACGATTTCTTCTTCCATCATCAGGCAAATCTCTTTTCCATACCCAAATATCAATATCTCCACAAGTACGTCTTAATGGACAGTTGGAAATAACTGCATTTGCTTGACCTTTCAATATGCAAGATTCTATTCCAAAATTAGAAAACCACTCCTGTAACCATGCAGACTTACTATTCAACTCTTCGTTTCTCTCTTCAATCTTTTGAGTATAACTATACCAAGAAGCTAATAAGTCAGAACTGATGCCTGCACTACTTATACTGCCATAGTGCTTTACAGCCTTCTCTACACCAGTAAACGCTACTCCTAAAATACCTTGCTTGTCGGACTCAAACAATAAAGATTCCCATTCTTTTTCAGTGGGAATATTAGTGAATGATGTTCTTGTATCGAGTGATATTTGTAATAATTCGTAGAATTGATTCATTTTACATATGTTTTATTCAAACCAATTATCTCTATCCATATTGCGATAACCTATAGCTTCAGCAATATGAGTTCTTTGAATATTTTCACAACCTTCAAGGTCTGCTATAGTTCGTGCAACCTTAACAATACGATCATACGCACGAGCAGAAAGATTAAGATTCTTCATCGCAGTTCGAAGAATCTCTGTGCATTGTGCATCAAGATATGCATACTTTTGCATTAATGCACTTGTCATTTGAGCATTGCAATGAATACCTTTATAATTCTTATATCGCTCCATCTGTATCGTACGAGCCTTAATTACTCGTTCTCTAATTACAGCACTGCTTTCACCCTTAGGAGCATCTGCAATGTCTTCAAAAGGTACACTTTCAACCTCGACCTGTATATCTATTCGGTCCATTAAAGGACCACTAATCTTGTTCATATAACGCTGTATTTGTGCTGGTGTACAAACGCATGTATGAGTAGGGTGGTGATGGTATCCACAAGGACATGGATTCATACTTGCAACAAGCATAAATGAACAAGGAAGAGTAAAGTTGTAACGTGCGCGAGAAACAGTTATTACTCTATCTTCAAGTGGCTGACGAAGTGTTTCAAGTACAGAACGTGAAAACTCAGGAAGCTCATCAAGAAAGAGAACTCCATTATGCGATAAACATATCTCACCAGGCATAAATGATGCTCCACCTCCTACGAGAGCAACATCAGATACTGTATGATGTGGAGCACGGAAAGGGCGTTGAGATATCAATGTTGAGTCCTTCTTAAGTTTTCCCGCTACACTATGTATTTGAGTGGTCTCTAAACTTTCATAAAGGGACAAAGGAGGAAGAATAGAAGGAAGACGTTTTGCCATCATAGACTTACCGCAACCAGGACTACCAACAAGAATTATATTGTGTCCACCTGCTGCAGCAACTTCAAAAGCACGCTTTACATTTTCCTGTCCTTTTACTTCGTCGAAATCAAAATCAAAGATTGACTGGTGTGAGAAAAACTCTTCGCGAGTATTTACTATTGTCTGTTCCAATTCTATATTTCCAGACAAATACATTACAATATCATATATGTTTTTCACACCATATACTTCAAGTGTATCTACAACTGCTGCTTCTCGAGCATTATCTATAGGTACAAATAGTTTTTTAAGACCCATACTACGAGCCTTAATTGCAATAGGCAAAATACCTTTGACAGGAAGAATACTACCATCAAGACCAAGTTCTCCAACAAACATCATTTGTGATAATTCCCGTGCACAATCTATTAAATCATAAGCATAGAGAAATCCTACTGCCATAGGCAAATCAAAGCCAGAACCTTCCTTCTTTATGTCAGCAGGAGAAAGGTTTATTATTAATGATTTATTAGGCAGCTTAAAATGAAGTTGGCGAAGAGATGATTGAATGCGTTCCTGACTTTCTCGCACAGCACTATCAGGTAAACCTACAATACAGAATCTACAATTCTGTACTCCAGAATAACTATAAGAATCTGCTTCAATAGTAATAGGTATTGCTTCCAATCCCTGAAGTGTAGCACTAAGTATTTTAACCAACATAAGTATGAGTATATATGTTTAATCTAAAAATAACGGTCAGCAAAACTATATTATTGCTGGCCGTTATTTAGCATCTATTTTAACATTAAAATTTAAGCCTTTTCTGACTCAGTAGTATTAGAAGGTGTAACAGTAGTGCCTGCTTTATCATCCTTCTTTCTACGACGACGAGTACCCTTCTTTCCGTGACCATAGCCGTAACCGTAGCCATAACCATAGCCGTAACCATAGCCATAACCATAGCCGTAACCGTAGCCATAGCTCTTTCCATAACCGTAACCATAACCATACTTGTATGTATGCTTACGCTTAGAGAGGTCAATACCATTGATTACAATACAGAACTGGTCAAACTTCTTATCAATCTTAAGCTTATTTACATAATCAAGAGCTGCCTTTGGAGTAACATCTGCACGACAAACATATACGCAGATATCTGCTACACGACTGATGATATCAGAGTCTGTTACCATTGCAATAGGGGCAGAGTCTATAACTATGTAATCATACTTCTTGCGAAGTTCTACCATGAGATTATCGAGAAGATCTCGCGATACAAGCTCTGTTGGGTTTGGAGGAATAGTACCACCAGGAAGGATATGAAGATTTGGTGTTATATCTGATTCCTGAATAAGTGTTTCATAAGGATATTCACTTGGTTCGCTCAAATAGTTAGAAATACCATTAAGACCCTTACTAATATTGAATACCTTATTAAGACCTGGTTTACGAATATCAAGACCAATAATCAAAACCTTCTTATCAAGGAATGCAAGACTGACTGCCAAGTTACCAGCTATATAACTCTTACCTTCGGCAGGCTGAGTTGAAGTAAACTGAATAACTTTCTGTCCTGGCTTAAGCATGAACAAGAGATTGGTTCGAAGACTTCGGAACGATTCCTCATTAAGTTCATTACGATTTTCCTTGATAACGATAGAACCACCCTTAGTATTTGAAAGAGGAAGTTCTCCAACAACAGGAACATCTGTAATCTTTCTAATGTCATCACGATTTTCAATCTGATACTTAAGTGAGTCAACAATCCAAATAATGATAAATGGAATGATAAGACCTACAGCAAGTGCAATAAGATATACACGCTGAGAATTAGGACCTACAAAACCAGCAAGTTTTGGAGTTTCAATCATTCGACCGTTATTTGCAGTAGCTGCAAGTGTGATGACATTTTCCTCACGCTTCTGGAGAAGCATCATATAAAGGTCAGACTTAATCTGCTGCTGACGGTCCATTGTCATAATGTTCTTCGCCTGAATAGGAGCACTACTAATCTTACTCTGATAAGCACCTGCTTGAGCACTAAGGTTATTCTGAGTGATACGAAGACCACGGAGGGTACTTTCAAGATTAGTATTTACAGATGAATGGAGTGCATTAATTTGATCATTCAAACGCTGAACAACAGGGTTGGCTTCACTTGAAGTCTGAAGGAGTCTCTTACGTTCAAGGACAAGATTGTTATACTGACTGATAGTAGAATTAATACCATCATCAGCAATACCAATATTAACAGGAATAACATCATCCTTATTAGCAGGATTATTGATATAGTCCTTGAGAGATTGAGCAAGACTTGCCTGTGTTGAATTCTCAGCACGCTGAGCATCGTATGTTGCCTTTTGAGAAAGAGCTACTGTAGCATCACCAGCACCATTGATAAGACCAGACTGCTGCTTATAACTTGCAATTTGACTTTCTGTATTACCAAGCTCTTCATTAATAGCTCTGATACGGTCGTTTATAAAGTCTGCAGTTCTACGAGCTACTGTATTCTTAACTTCATTTGCATCTTCATTATAGTTTTCAACAAGACGATTAATAAAGTCAATACCACGCTTTGGAAGAGCATCATTTATTGAAAGATTTGCAATTGTAGTTGTTTCAGAAAGTGGCTCTACATTAAGATTACCAGCATAAGATGAAGCAACTGAACTTGGAGAACTAATTGTAGCTATAAGGAATGCATCCTCTGTAGGAGTAGGTATTGAATCATTTTTAGTGAATGTAATAGTACCTACAGGAAGAGTCATGCTACCAGGAAGTTTCTTGAAAGAAGCAGTTTTCATTATTCCTCCATGTTTTGCTTCTACATATACACTTCCATTCTTACTATAGTTTATATTCAAATCTATAGAACCTGTCATAGTTTCTGCTAAACCAGGAGGAAATGTAATATTTACAGGAGTAGTCTTATAACATGGAATCTTATAACCAAATGCCTGCTTTGTGTAAGTCTGAACATACAAATTCAAATCTGTAACTACTTCTTTGATAAGAGTGTGAGTCTTAAGAATCTCCATCTCATTTTCAAAGTTATGAGTAGTTGCTATATAACCAATATCAAGCATATCTGACATTGCAGACATAGCAGCGTTACGAGATCTATTTTCACTATCCTTAATCAGTACAGAACCTGATACACTAAAGGTAGGAGTCTGAAAACGCAAATATACGAACGCACCTATTAAGCATACAATTATACTTAATACAAACCAAGGCCAATGAAGTGTTATTAAGAAAAGAATTTTACTAAGGTCAAAGAAGCTTTCTTCTTCATCAACCTGAGCATTATTCGCCTGCACTGGAGATGTTACATTCTTTGTATCCATTGATTAATTATTTTGATATATTAACTATAGTAATGATAAGTGAAGTTAAAGAAACTGCTGAATAAAGTATTGTTGAAATGATAGAAAATTTAGAAGAATCCATTGCAGAAGCCTTAGCCTTCATTTTGTTAGGAGAAACATATACAATATCATTCTGCTGCAACTGATACAAAGGATTGTAGATTATAGTTGCATCTGTGAGGTCAAGTGTATATATATGCTTTTTTCCTTTTTGATCTTCACGAACAAGTTTTACATTATCACGAACACCATATACAGTCATATCACCAGCAAGAGCAAGAGCCTCAAGAATATTAACCTTTTCGTTAGTAATAGTAAACTGACCTGGATGTCCTACCTCACCAAGAACTGTAATCTTAAAGTTAGGCATACGAACCATTACAACTGGCGTTTCTCTAAGGTATTCCTTCAATCTATCCTTGATCATATCCTCACATTCATTCTTAGTAAGACCAACTACAGAAAGGCGACCAAGAATAGGGAAATCTATAGTTCCTTCGTTATCTACAAGATACTGTTCGAGACTACCTTGAGATGTAGGATTATTATTATCTATGCTTACAGAACGACCAAGATTAAAGTGAGCTGATGCAGAAGGATCTGATGTATTAACTGTAATAGTCAATATGTCCTTAGGCATAATCTTAGCATCATAGAGTTTTGAAAGTTCGTTAAGAGAATTAGCATATTCATGATTCTGAATATATGGAACTTTACGATAAGAAGAACAAGATGCTAATGCAAAAATAGCACAAAATACTAATAATTTATAAATTGATTTCATTTTCAATTCTATTTAATTTTTAACTACTGCTTACAAAATATTTTAACCGAAAATTCTCTTAAACAAAGATTGCTTCTTATACTTTGAAGTAACTTCAGCATCTTCTTCATAATGATCAACAAGATCTTGATATGAAAGCTTATTCTTTATCATCTGATAAATTGTACCCCAGTCAGGAAGACCACCAAGATTTCTATCATCAATAAACATATCAACCTTCAATTTTCTTGAATAATTTTGATTGTCTGTATTTTCTTCTGGGAAGTCAAGATTAGCAGCATAGAATTCAAGTCCACGTTCTCGACACCAATCTACAGCATCTTGAAGCAACCCATCTGTTCTGCAACTCCAAAGAATCAACTTATGTCCATCATCCTGAATCTTCTTAAGTGTTTCTACTGCAAAAGGAATTTCTCTTCCTATTTCTGGATACTTATGCTCTACAATAGTACCATCAAAATCTATTGCTATATTCATTATCTATCTTTGTGAGTATTTAATAATTATTAAATTAGTGTGCAAAGGTAGTGATAATATTTGACTTTTTTCGTTTTAAATAGAAAATTAACTGAATTTATGTGTATTTTTAAACAATAATATCATTTTATTCTATTTTAAGCCTTAAAACTTGCTCAATGATAGGTGCCATATCATAATACTTATATTCAGCTAATCTTCCTCCAAATATAACATTACTTTCTTCTTGTGCAAGATTTCTATATTGATCTGCAATAGAATTATTTCGTTCATCATTTACAGGATAATAAGGCTCCATTCCATATTTATACTCAGTAGAATACTCACGAGAAATGACAGTCTTTTCACAAGAATCAACTTCAGCACCAAACATTTCAAAATGTTTATGTTCAATAATACGAGTAAAAGGAACTTCACGTTCAGTATAATTAACAACAGCATTCGCTTGATAATTAGAAGTATCAAGTATCTCTGTTTCAAACCTTACTGTTCGCCAATCAAGTTTTCCAAACTTATAATCGTAAAATTCATCAATAGGACCAGTGTAAACTATCTTTTTAGCTATTGATTCATACTCTTTTCTATTCTTAAAGAAGTCAACTCCAGTCTTGCATTCTACTCCATCCAATAAACCATCTATAAGTTTATTATATCCACCTATAGGAATGCCTTGATACTTATCATTGAAATAATTATTATCAAAAACAAATCTTACAGGAAGACGACGAATTATAAAAGCAGGAAGTTCTGTACATGAACGTCCCCACTGCTTCTCAGTATATCCTTTAATAAGAGTTTCATAAATGTCTCGACCTACCAAAGTTAATGCTTGCTCTTCCAAATTCTGTGGTTCTCTTCCTTGTAAAGCTTCTACAGCATTACTCCTTTGTTCGTTTATTTTTGCTTTGGCCTGAACAGGAGTAGTTACTCCCCACATTTGGTAGAAAGTATTCATATTAAAAGGAAGATTATATAACTTTCCCTTATAATTAGCTACAGGAGAATTTGTATATCTGTTGAACTCTACAATAGAATTTACAAAATCCCAAACCTCCTTATTGCTTGTATGAAATATATGTGCACCATACTTATGAACATTTATTCCTTCTATATTTTCACAATATACATTTCCACCAAGATGAGAACGCTTGTCTATGACAAGACATTTTTTTCCTAACTTCTTAGCACGATAAGCAAAAGTAGCACCAAAAAGACCAGAACCTACTATTAAATAGTCGTACATTTATAAAAAATATGATTAAAAAATTTTACTTTTTATATGTGTAAAAAAAGGAGAATATATAATGAACCATTAAAATAATTCAAAATATATTCTCTCATTTTTTTTTTAATCCTCTGAAGAATCAGATTCTGAACTACTTTGTAATTCTATATCACTATTTGATAACTTAGCGAGAATCTTCTTTTCAAGTTCTTCGGAAAGCTCAACATTATCCATCAAAAGACGTTTTGTGGCATCACGACCCTGAGCAAGTTTACTACCTTCATAACTGAACCAAGAGCCAGACTTCTTAATAAAGCCTAATGCAACTCCGAGGTCGATAATCTCACCTGTTCTACTAATACCTTCACCATACATGATGTCGAATTCACATCTACGGAATGGAGGAGCAACCTTATTCTTGACAACCTTTACCTTTACAAGATTACCTATAACTTCATCACCATTCTTAACAGGTGAACCCTTACGAATATCTATACGTACAGAAGCATAGAATTTGAGTGCATTACCACCTGTTGTAGTCTCAGGACTACCAAACATAACACCAATCTTCTCACGTAACTGATTGATAAAAATACAAGTTGTATTAGTCTTGCTGATGGTTGAAGTGAGTTTTCGAAGAGCCTGACTCATAAGACGAGCCTGAAGACCAACTCTATTATCACCCATATCTCCCTCTATTTCTGCCTTTGGAGTAAGGGCAGCAACAGAGTCAATTACAATAATGTCAATAGCAGAAGAACGAATAAGTTGATCAGCAATCTCGAGAGCCTGTTCACCACAATCTGGTTGACTCATATATAACTCATCAATATCAACACCAAGCTTAGATGCATAGAAACGGTCAAAAGCATGTTCTGCATCAACGAATGCAGCTATACCACCAGCCTTCTGACACTCTGCGATAGCATGAATAGCAAGTGTTGTTTTACCTGATGATTCAGGACCAAAGATTTCAATAATACGTCCTTTTGGATAGCCACCAACACCAAGTGCAGCATTAAGACCTATAGAGCCAGTAGGAATAACGTCTATCTTTTCTTTACTTTGTTCTCCAAGCTTCATTACAGCACCATGACCAAAATCCTTTTCAATCTTAGCCATTGCTGCTTGAAGAGCTTTTAATTTAGCTTCGTTTGGCATATTTATATATATGGTTAAAAGTATATTTTATTAAAGTTCCAAATCTCCATCATGAATTTCATGCCATGGTAATCCCTGCTTGTTCAACTGTTCCATGAATGGGTCTGGGTCAAACTCTTCTACATTGTAAACACCTGGTTTCTTCCAAATGCCCTTCATAAACATCATGGCACCAATCATAGCAGGAACACCAGTAGTATAACTTACACCCTGCATACCTGTCTCTTCATAAGCTGCCTGATGACTACAGTTGTTATATACATAATAAGTATGTTCTTCACCATTCTTAATACCACGAATACGGCAACCAATACTTGTTTGACCTTCGTAGTTTTCTCCCAATTCCTGTGGATTTGGAAGTACAGCCTTCAAGAACTGAAGAGGAACAATCTTTACCTTTACAGGTCCACTACCATCAGCTGCCTCTGCCATGTATTCTATTTCATCAATACGGCTCATGCCAATATTTTGAATAACATCAAGGTGCTTCAAGTATTGTTCACCAAATGTCATCCAGAAACGAGCTCTTTTGATAGTAGGATAATTAATAACCAATGACTCTATCTCTTCATGGTGTAAGAGATAAGACTCCTTTGGACCTACTTCAGGATAGGTGAGTGGCTGATGAATTTCAAGTGGTTCAGTTTCTACCCATTCACCATTCTCCCAGTACAATCCCTTCTGAGTAATTTCTCGAATATTGATTTCTGGATTGAAGTTTGTAGCAAATGCCTTATGGTGATCACCAGCATTACAGTCAACAATATCAAGATAATGAATTTCATCAAAGTGATGCTTTGCTGCATACGCAGTATAAATAGAAGTAACACCTGGGTCGAAACCACATCCAAGGATAGCTGTAAGACCAGCCTTTTCAAAACGCTCTCTGAATGCCCACTGCCATGAATATTCAAAATGTGCTTCATCCTTTGGTTCATAGTTCGCAGTATCAAGATAGTTCACACCACTCTGAAGACATGCTTCCATGATTGTGAGGTCCTGATAAGGAAGTGCCAAGTTCATACACAAGTCTGGCTTATACTCATTGAAGAGAGCTACAAGTTCTTCTACATTGTCTGCATCCACTCTTGCAGTCTTAATGCTGCCTTGTGGTACAAGTCCTTTATCTTCTATAGCCTTTGCCAAAGCCTTGCATTTAGATTCTGTACGAGAGGCAATCATTATTTCAGTGAATACATCACTATTCTGAGCCACCTTGTGTGCAGCTACTGACGCTACGCCACCTGCACCAATGATTATTACTTTACCCATTACTATATTTTATTTAAAGTTATTTCGTTGCAAATGTAACAATATTTATTCAAAGCACCAAATTCAAAGTCAAAACATTATTAAAATAAAATCTTTTATTATTCTTTTTAAAAAATCTATATGATGATTATGATGGTCTGTTGATAACTACAATAAGTTTTCAAGGAAAAATTTGCTTTTTAACTTATTAAACTTAGGTGCTTTTGTTGTTCAATACTTATCAACTATATATTTATACTTAACTTTCTGATTTTTATACATTACTTTTATTTATCAACATTGTGTTAATAACTTTATTATTTAATAACTTTTTCATTCAAAAGTGTTCATATCTGTTGATAACTATATTAACTCTTTGTTATTAAAAAAGAATAACTTTTCTTGCTTTTTATAAAACTTATTAGACATAAAAATTAAACTCGTTTAACCAAACAAACTTATTATTTTTTATGAAAATGTTATTAAAGAGTTATTGTAAACTTATCAACATAATTGTTAACAACAATGATGATAATTATTTTTATAATGTTACTCTTTCAACAGTTACCTCTTCTTTTAAGAAAAGACTTGCGCACTCACGGAATTTAGTTCTTGATTCAGTTGTGAAATACTGACAAGTGCCATTCTGTGTAAGTCTTGCTGACATTTCTGGATGACGAGTAAGATAGTCCTGAAGACTTTTAGCTATATAATGACCTTGTGGAACTATCTTCACGTTTTCAGGACAGTATTTATTTATCTTTTCCATGAGTAGCGGATAGTGAGTACAACCGAGAATAATTGTATCAATAAGTGGATCTTGCTGCATAAGTTTATCAATACTATCTTTTACGAAATAGTCTGCTCCAGGTTTGTTAAACTCATTATTCTCAACAAGAGGAACCCACATAGGACATGCTTGACCTGTTATAATTGAACCTGGATATAACTTTTCTATTTCTATTTTATAACTTTCAGATCGAATTGTACCTTCTGTTGCGAGTACTCCAATGTGTTTTGTTTTTGTAAGTTCGCCTACTATCTCGGCTGTAGGACGAATAACACCGAGTACTCTTCTATCTGGAGCGTGGTGAACAAGGTATTCTTGCTGTATGCTTCTTAATGCCTTTGCAGAGGCAGTATTACAACCAAGAATAACAAGTGGACAACCGAAGGAGAAAAGTTTCTTTACAGCTTGAAGTGTAAATTCATATACAACGTCAAATGAACGGGTACCATAGGGAGTTCGTGCATTATCACCAAGATAAATGTAGTCGTATTGAGGCATAAGTGATCTTATGCCATCAAGGATAGTGAGTCCTCCAAATCCAGAATCAAACACTCCTATTGGACCAGGAAGATTAGGAATAGGAAAGTCCTTTATTATGGTTGACATTGTCTTGTATAAATTTATTTAAGATTTGTGATTATTGTATATATAAATAAAAGTAGGAATTCAAACCTAATGATTTTATAATACTTATCATTTTTGAAAACCTACTTATATGTTGTTATCTTACTTTATTAGAAGCTTTACGTATTCCGTAATATCTTCACCTTGATCTTCATTGGTGTTGATAAAAGGATATGTGTTACCGTCAGTGTTTAGTACATAACTGTAATTGTGCTCAATACCAACTGCTTTAATGGCTTTGCTGAGTTTTTCGTGCAATGGTTTCATCAAGTCTTGTTCCGACTTATTAAGAAGCGTTTCTGCTTCCTTCTTGAAAGCCATGCTTTGTTCCATCAACTGTTGCAGTTCCTTCTGACGTTTTAACATGATGTTTTCAGGAAAAGAATTGTAACCATCAATATATTCAGAGAATTTCTTAGAAAATTCCTGTTCGGCACGATTCATTTCCTCATCATAGTATTTCTTTAATTTCTCCAAACTCTCTTGAGCTTGTATGTATTCAGGCATTAATTTCAATACTTCATTATAGCTTATAAAGCCAAACTTGTATTGCTTTACGACAATAGGTGTCTCGACTGTTTCAAGTGTGTCAATCACTTCAGTAGGCACATCAGCTGTTGCTGGTGTGCTTACTGGTGATTCAATCTGTGCAAACGAGCACACAGATGAGAGAATTGAGAATATTACTAATATATTCTTTTTCATTTACAGATTACTTAACTCCGAGTTTAGTCTTAACCTGGCTTGTAACGTCAGTGCTGAGTGTTTCGCTAATGAATGGAATACCTGCTGAAGTATCCATGATGTAAACGTAACCACCTGCTACACCAACTTCCTTAATAGCATTCTGAACCTTAGTGAGGATAGGCTGCATCTTTTCGTTCTGCTGCTTCTGGAGGTCCTGCTGAGCAGTCTGACCGAACTGCTGCATACGCTGGTAGAGTTCCTGAAGTTCCTGTTCCTTACGCTGACGAATAGTCTCTACTGTAGGAGGATTCTTCTCGAGTTCTTCGCTCTTAGTCTGAAGTTCTGCCTGCATACGACCAAATTCATCCTCATAGTCCTTCTGCATCTTCTGGATATCTTCCATTGCCTTAGTGTACTCTGGAAGAGACTTGATTACTGTTTCAGTGTTAACGTGTCCAAACTTCTGTGCGAACATTGTCATTGGGAGAATGAGAAGTGCCGCAATGATTAATTTCTTCATAATTTTTTGATTTGTTTAATTTTATTGTTATTATTATCTCTTATTTACTATATCCTAACTTTACAAGTACCTCTTCGCTGATATCAATCTTTGGAGAAGCATAGATGATAGAACCACCTGAAGCGCGGTCAATAACAAGTTGATATCCCTTCTGGTCGCAGATGTCCTTTACTGCATTATAGATTTCATCCTGAATTGGAGCCATAAGGCTTTGACGCTTCTTATAGAGTTCGCCATTATTGCCGAAATACTTCTTCTTAAGGTCGCTTGCTGCCTTTTCCTTTGCCATGATGTTCTCTTCTGTTTTTGTCTTCTGATCATCAGAAAGGAACACAGATTCAGACTGGTATTTCTTATACATTGTCTCAGCTTCATTAAGAAGAGCTTCTACTTCACCTTCCCATTTCTTTGAAATCTGGTTAAGTTGTTCGTTAGCGCGTTCGTAAGCAGGAACATTCTTAAGAATGTATTCCATATCAACGAGAGCAAACTTCTGTGCATTAGCTGCGATTGATGCAACGATAAGCATCATTGATAAAAGTACCTTTTTCATAACGTATAGATATTTATTATTATTAAGTTCGCTGCAAAGATATGCTGTTTTTATTATTGTTGCTATAGGGTTTTTGCTAATTTGTAGGGTAATTTTACTATAGTTGATAGTTGTTTTGCGTTCTTTACTTCAATTAGTCAGTAAATAATAATGTATTATTCATTAGAATTCCTGTCCGAGGATGAAGTGGAACTGCGAACCACTATACTGTTTTGAACCATTGATGTTGTCGAAACCATAAGCCCAGTCAATACCCATAAGACCTACCATTGGGAGGAAGATACGAACACCAACACCTGCTGAACGCTTCATGTCGAATGGATTGAACTTCTTAACATCTGTCCAAGCATTACCACCTTCAAGGAATGCGAGAGCATAGATGTTAGTAGAACCATTAAGCATGAGAGGATAGCGAAGTTCAAGTGAAATTCGGTCGTATGCATAACCATAGTTGTAGCCTTGAGTGAGTGAACCGTTCTCATAACCACGAAGACCGATAGTTTCTGAATAGTATGTGCTGCTATATCCCGACATACCATCACCACCGACATAGAATGTTTCGAATGGTGACTTCTTATATTTATTGAAGTGACCGAGAATACCGAAGTCAAATCGTGTCATCAATACGAAACACTTGCTTGCACCTGAGAGTGGAGTGTAGAACTTAGATCTGAATGACCACTTATGATATTCAATCCACTTATGCATCTTCGAAGCATCTCTCTGGTAGTTAGCATCCCAGTAGTTAGTAGCCATGTTCTTGTAATCTACACCATCAAAGAGTGAGTAAGGTGGTGTGATAGACACAGAAGCACTAATCTGCGAACCACGACGTGGGAATATCTGGTTGTCAATAGACATACGATTAAGTGCAAGAGTAAGGTTGATATTGTTACAAGCACCATTTTTGATAAGGAAGTAGTCCCAATCCTTCATCATGTAACAAGTATAACCAAGAGATGCCTGGAAACTGAAGTTATTGTCAGGCCACTGCAAACGCTTACCCCAACCTATTGAAGCACCAAAGTATTGGATGTA
Organism: uncultured Prevotellaceae bacterium; assembly: GCA_937893145.1. Lineage (GTDB taxonomy): Bacteria > Bacteroidota > Bacteroidia > Bacteroidales > Bacteroidaceae > Minthosoma. Next base: position 54,368 of record CALBJW010000167.1, read on the forward strand.
CTTATCTGGGTCGTAGTATGAAGTGTAGTCGTTGTAGTACATGTTGTTATAGTTACCATAACCGTACATCATTGAATACATATTATTCATATATGCACTGTTGTAGAAACTACTACTGATATCAGTCTGTCGGCTGTAGAATGCTGAAACACTGAGTGAGTTAGGACGCTTACGGCCGAACCAAGGGTCAAAGAATGAAATATTATAAGACTGATAGTAAGTACCGTTAGTAGAACCACTGATAGAGAGTTCCTGACCATCACCCTGAGGAAGAATACCACGACGCTTAGCATTCTTGCTGAAGAGGTTACGCATTGAGAAGTTAGTGAACTTAAGACCAATCTTACCAATAAGACCTGTCTGTCCCCAACCGAGTGAGAATTCAACCTGGTCACTTGCCTTAGGAGTAAGACCGAGGTTAAGGTCCACAGTACCGTTCACAGGGTCTGGTACAGGTTTGAAGTCAATATTTTCAGGGTCGAAGTGATTCATCTGGGCAATCTCCTGATATGTCATCTTGAATGCATCCATAGCGAAGAGGTCACCTGGCTTAAGTTTCAACTCACGACGTATAACTTCCTCATAAACACGAGTGTTACCATAAATCTTAATCTTATTGATAGCAGCCTGCTGACCTTCGTATATTCGTACCTGAATATCGATAGAGTCACCATCTACATCCACTTCAACAGGATTAACATTATTGAACACGTATCCTTGATTATAATAGTAGTTACCTACCGCATCGTCATCTTCATTAAGACGCTTCTTGATGTGAGTCTGGTTGTAAACATCACCCCTCTTCATGCGAAGCACCTGATTCAAGGCATCAGTATTGTAGATAGTATTACCTACCCATTCGATGTTACGAATATAATACTTCTGTCCTTCATCAATATGGAGATAAACATCTACAGTATTGTCACCGTTATCAATCACACTATCCGCTAAGATATTTGCATCACGATAACCGAGCTCATTATACTTTTCTATTACCTTATCCTTATCTTCTTCAAACTTTTCCTGAATGAACTTCTGCTTCTTGAATAAACTCTTAAAGCCCTTTTCATTTGTATTCTTAAGCAAACCACCAGAGAAGAAGTGACCATCAAACTTATTACGCTTAATGTTATCGTTACCAGTAATATAAATCTTTCTAACCTTAACCTTTTCCTTCTTGTCAATGTTTACATCTACAATGAGGTTGTCATTCCCACTTGTAGTGTCATCACGCTGTACAATCTGTACTTCAGCATTCTTGAAACCCTTGTCCGAGAAGTAGTTCTTGATTACAATCTTAGCCTTATCCACCATGTTTGGTGTAATCTGGTTACCCTTGATAAGACCCATCTTCTCCTCCAGGTCCTCACGCTCATTCTTTCTTACACCATTGATGTTAATCTTTGAAACTCGTGGACGCGAAGCCAGGTGAATGGTAAGATACACCTTATCATTCTTGATACTGTCGGCATCAATACGCACAGCTGAGAAGAGTCCATGCTTCCAGTAGCGCTTAATCGCTTCAGTGATTTCCTCGCCTGGAATGCTAATCTGCTCACCAACTGTAAGACCTGAGAGTCCTATCAAAATGTAGTCTTCAATGTTTTTTACACCTTCCACATTGATTCCACCAATCTCTATCTTACGGCTTTGACCATATACGATAGTTGGTTTATCCAGGTATTCCTGTGCCTTCACCGGAGTGAATAGGCTCATCATCAGGGTGCAAAGAATTATATATCGAATCTTATTCATCTATTATATATATAAGGTGTATATTATTGTTTTGAGTAGTGAAAACCTTTGTTTAATTGTTTTCTACTAAGCTTTCTTTTCTTCTTCAACTTGTTCACCAGTCTTTCCGAAACGACGCTGGCGGTTCTGATAGTCAACGATAGCCTTACACAAGTCTTCTTCCTTGAAGTCTGGCCAATATGTATCAGTAAAGTAGAACTCAGAGTAAGCACATTGCCAGAGCAAGTAATTGCTCAAACGCTGCTCACCACCAGTACGAATCATCAAGTCTGGGTCAGGCATGAAGTTGGTTGTGAGGTGCTGGCTGATGATATCTTCTGTGATATCTTCTTCCTTGAGTTTTCCTTCCTTCACTTCGTTAGCAATCTCCTTCATCGCCTTAGTTATTTCCCACTTAGAAGAATAACTGAGTGCAAGCACAAGACAAGTAGCAGTATTGTTCTTTGTGCGTTCTTCAAGACCACGAACAGCCTCAAGCACATCCTTTGGAAGTCGGTCCAAGTCACCGATTGTGGTGAAGCGAACATTATTCTTCACGAAGAGTTCCTCTTCGAGATGCTTGAGGAGCAGTGCCATGAGAGCAGACACCTCAGCAGCTGGACGGTTCCAGTTTTCTGTTGAGAAAGTATAGAGAGTCAGATACTTAATGCCAAGTTTAGTGGCTGCAGTAGTGATTTCATGAACTGTGTCAGCTCCTTCTGCATGACCCATCGTACGCTCCATGCCGCGAGCCTTTGCCCAGCGACCATTTCCGTCCATAATGATTGCCACATGTTGTGGAATTCTGCTATTGTCAATCTGTTCTCTGTACATATATCAGTTATTACATTTTCTAAGTTTCTGAAACATATCGTAGCTTATGGTAAGCATAGTCCACGAGTAATTGTCTTTGTTTTTAAGGAAACCACTGTTGATGTTGTATGGGTCCTTAATACCATCGAGCTTGTCGCTCAGGGCGAAACGCATGGTCCAGTCGAGACCTACGTTCCATCGAGGAGCAAACTTATATTTCACACCTATACCTATAGGGATATTCATGGTGAAGGTCCTGCAGTATGTGAATCCAAGACCTGCCTGAATATAAGGAGTGAAACGCTTATGTCCTTTGTATCCCGTACCTGTGCCGTAGCCAAAGAAGTTGATTTCGTACTGACAACCGAGGTCTATCACCGAACTCTTGAACTTCAATTCTTCTGCCGATAGGGTAGGGAACTTATTCTTATCGTTAGTGGCATCACCAGCAATACCTCCATATCCGAGGTCGAACTTGAGAGCCATTCTTGGGTTCAAATTGTATCGTGCAAAGGCACCTGCTGCCGGTTTAGTGCTCTTGTAGAATGTATGGTAGTTAGCATCGCCGAGATAGAAACTACCACCTCCCATCACACCAAACTCCATCTTATACTCTGCCTCCTGAGCTTTCACTGACACAGAGCACAGATACAAGAGCGATGCTGCAACGATTAGCTTATTGAACCACACCATACTTTACCGCCTTTCTGGATAATATAGAGTTTACCGTTAGCGCTTATTAATGTTGCAGCTCCATTCTTTGCATCGAGGTCAGCAGGGAGAGGATATTTTTCGCCAAGTGGCTTCCATGTGATACCATTGTCAACAGAACGATAAATTCTTTCGTAAGCACCGTCAATAGTACCGATAGCATAAAGGTATCCGCCGTGCATTGTCACACTAAGATTACCCATCTTCTTAAGTCCGAAAGCATTATCGTTAGTCACCTGAATGTACATCCATTTCTGGTTTACATCATCATCTTTTGCTGTCACCTTATACCAGCTCACACCGTTCTTCATGTTATTGTCTGACAGACCACACATAACACAAATCTGGATATTGCTATTTGTCTTCGACTTATAGGCAAATGAATGAACATTGTCTGTAGGGAGCATGTCAAGGTCTGTATTACCACTTGCAATCCAGTTTACCATATCGTTTGTTCCTACTATTTCGTTTCCATCGAATGCATAGAGATAATATGCATCAGCAGCAAGCAGACTCTTGAAAGTCTTTTCGCTTACCTTGTTCCATACCTCTGGTCTGTTCTGCTGTTCTGCCTTGTAGATGCAACCATCTGTGCCGAGAGCATAGAACTCACCAGCGTATGTCAGAATAGAAGATGGAATGATAGGACTCTGAACTGCCACAGGAGTGGTCCAAGAAGAAAGTTCTGAACTTACAGGAGAACTTGTCATCTGCACTCCGCCATTCTCATCACCACAGAAAGTGTAAACATGATTATTGAGCATCACTGTGCGACATTCGCCATCAATAGCCAGGTTGTTATTCTTCTTCACCCATACAAGTGTATCGATATCATTCTGGCTGCGATTGATTATCACTGTGTATTCCTTAGCCGAAATACCATTAGTGGCAACAGCTATCAACTGCAAAGGCTTTTCAAAGTTAAGTGAGTCCGAACCGCTATTGATAGGATAATACAATGAGTCTATCTTAGCAAGTACTCTGCCGTATGTGGTGAATGTAGGCACTACTCTGCTCAGTTCAGACCAAACAGGAAGTGAATCGACAGTGTAAATCAGTCCGTTCAGCTGGTCGATGTTGAAGTGTATTTCGCTTCCCTTGATGGTCTTGTTCATGATAGTGTCAGTTCCATCAGCTTTGTACACTTTAACTCCACTTATTATGTCGCCTACAGAAAAGGATGTGATACCACATTCGGGTGTCTTCTCTATCTCATCGCTCGAGAGACAAGAAGCCAAAGACAATGCTGATATCACCAGTACTGAAAGTATTTTATATAGTTTTCTCATTGTTGTAAATTTCGCATTAATACAAAATATCGTGCAAAAATACAACTTATTTTCTTAATAAGGAACACTCTACCCCCTTTTTAAATGTTTTTAATAGAAAATAGAGAAGACCCACCCCCTGCCCCTCCCTAAAATGGAGGGGAGTAGTTACAAAAGAAAAGACCTACCCCCAACCCCTCCCTAAATGGAGGGGAGTAGATACAAAAGAAAAGACCCACCCCCTACCCCTCCCATTAAAAGGGAGGGGAGTAGTTACAAAAGAGAGGTATTATAATAATACTTACTAAATATTCTACCTTTATGTCAGTATCTACTCCCCTCCCTTTTAATGGGAGGGGGAGGGGGTGGGGCTTTTATTTTATTTAAAAGAATATCAACTGCACCACAATG
>CALBJW010000168.1 GCA_937893145.1 uncultured Prevotellaceae bacterium
GCGGACAATCGAGCCGTTCTGCATAGGCTCCTTAGCCAGGTCACGCATACGCTTGCCGGTACCCTTGCAGTAGAAGTACTTGCCCTTGAGCTGTGGGAGCACCATGCCAATCTGCTTCACTGGTGCGATAGCAGGCATAGCCTTGCACTCATCGTCCATGAACTCAGTTACGTTGACAGTGATATTACCGCCATTGCGTTCAGCCCAACCCTTTTCCCAGAGGTAACCTGTCACCTCTGCTATCTGATTTACTACCGCCTCAAGTCCTGGGCGGCCTTCAAGAATTGATTTCATATAACCTTTCCTTAATAATTATTACCGTATCTTTCCTTTGTAATTTGTTCGAGCGACTTGCCTCGAGTATTTGGCATACCGATGATACCCACGATGAGGGAAGCGAGGAGGAGTCCTACCATGCAACATGCTGCGACCACGAAACCTTCGCCACCAGCGTAGATGTATGTGAATGCCAATCCCCATGCTGCGGAGAGTCCACGAACGATGAAGAACATGAGTCCCTGAGCACCTGCGCGGAACTTAGCAGGGAAGAGTTCAGAACCCCAGAGGGCATAGAAAATCTGTACCGAACAACCATTATTGAAGCCCCAGAGGATGGTGAAGAGCCAAAGGATAGCTGTACCACTCATGCCTGCAGCCACGAGATTGTCCTGCCAGATGATGATAGCCCATGCTGCGAGAGCCGACACAAGACCTGCGATGTAGAATAACTTGTGGGCATACTTATCAACGAGAGGTGAGATGCAGAATGTAGTGACCACCACGATGAGCCAACTGATGCACGACATCATATTTGCCTCTTCGTTAGTCAAACCACCAGCAGTCTCGTAGATATGAGGCTGGAAGAATCCCATTACCGATGCCACGAGGTTCCATGTGAGATAGATGGCTGCAAGGAATGCAACAGTCTTGACTGCCACCTTGTTAGAGAAGAGTATCGCAAAGGCGTGCATGAGACTGTTGTCCTCTTCCTTCTCCACTGCCTTGTTGGCTGTGAACTCAGCACTTTCCTCGAGCTGGCGCTGGAGGTTCCATGCGATGAAGGCGATGACGAAGAGAGTGAAGAACACTACGCGTGAACTGAACACCTCAACCACTTCCTTTGCTGCATCAGCACTGACAAACACACCAGCTACACTCTCTACCAAACCGTAGAGATAGCCGCCTGGAGCGAGCAACATGCCGAAGAAGAGAACACAGAGAGGACCGATGCCCCACGACATCTGCGAGATACAGATGTTGCGACCACGATTGTTCACCTCCGAACTCTCAGAGATATATGTCCATGATGCAGGCACACCCACACCTACCGAGATACCAGTCACGAGGAAACCTGCGAGGAGCATTGGGAAGTTCATCGAACACATGATGAGCAACACACCCACCATATATACAATGAGGTTGTATGTGAAGATGAACTTACGACCATACTTGTCTGCAAGGAAACCGCCGATGATGGCACCGATGGCAGCACCCATAGCGTTGGCACTAAGAGCATTGAGCCATCCAAGGTGTCCTTCAGAGAGACCGAGATAGTTCTGCCACAGCGTGAGACCTGATGCACCAGCCACGATGGCACCTGCATCGAGATAATTGTTCAACGATACGGCAATCGTTGACTTCAAACTTGAATTTGCCATACCGATTAACGCTTAAGAGTTACTTCCTGCTCGTACTTCTGACATTCCTTGATGTAGTCGAGACCAACAGGAACATCATTGCGAAGACAGAACTCATCATATACAGCATTCCAAGGCATAGCCTTATGCTCTTCGATAGTAGCGAGTTTTTCGAACATCTGACCAGCATTCTCCATCTGGCTGATGCTTGCAACTGGTTCGAGGAGAGCGCGACACATACACTTCTGTGCTGCACGCGAACCGATAACGTATGCACCGACACGGTTGAGGGTTCCATCGAAGTAGTCGAGACCATAGTGAACACGGTCGATAGCACCTGCACGAACGATTTCGTAGAAGAGTTCTGTTGTGAGGTCATCCATGATAGTAACATGGTCTGAGTCCCAACGTACAGGACGAGAGACATGAAGCATCAACTCAGGAACGAAGAGGAGGAGTGAGCTAACCTTGTCACCGATAGATTCTGTTGGGTGGAAGTGACCAGTATCGAGAGTTACCATCACGTTGTTCTTCGATGCGTATGCGTTGTAGAAGTCATTTGAACCAACAGTCATAGACTCAAGACCGATACCGAATACCTTCGATTCAAGACATGGCTTTTCCCACTCGTACTTAGTTGCGAGGATTTCATCAAGACTCTCCTTCAACTGGCTGCGATACTGCATACGGTTTACAGTCACGTCCTTGCTACCATCATGAATCCAGAGGTTGATGATACAAGGGTCCTGCTGATATTCACCCATAGCATTTGCAATCTCACGACAGCGCTTCATGTGTTCAATCCAGAACTCACGAATCTCCTTGTTAGGATTAGAGATAGTGAGGTTGCCCGAGAGAGGGTGAGAGAAGTTTGTTGAGTTGAAGTCGAGTTTAGTATTGTTTTCCTTACCCCACTCCATCCAGCCTTTGAACATATCTACAGTACATTCGTTGCGGTCAATAATTTTACCGTTGAATTCGCCGTAGATTTCGTGGAGGTTGAGACGATGTTCACCAGGGATAAGGCTCTTAGCCTTGAGGATGTCAGCACGGAGTTCGTCGATGTTGCGAGCTGCACCTGGGTAGTCGCCTGTTGACTGAATACCACCCGACATAGCGCCTGCCTTTGGTTCAAAGCCATGAACATCATCTGCCTGCCAGCAGTGCATGCTGAGATGGAAGTTCTGGAGCTGTTCGATTACTTTCTCTGTGTCGATACCAAGTTCTGCATAACGTGCTTTGGCTACTTGATAAGCCTGTTCAATAAGTTCAGATTTCATATAGACCCACCCCCTACCCCTCCCTATTATGGAGGGGAGTAGTTACTACATAAAGGTAGTAATGCCCCAGGAGTGAAAAGGGTTTTAATTAGTTATTTAGTTACATTTTTATATCTTTCATACGCCTCGTTCCATGCCTCTGTGTCTTGAGGTAGGTAGGTGGCAAGTTCAATGGAGTCGGCAATGATGCGGCGCATCTCGAACATGTCGGAGACAAGACCGGCTGCCTTTGCCTGGAGCATGATGTTGCCAATGGCAGTACCTTCAACTGGACCAGTAACGACGGGCATTCCTATTGAGTTGGCAGCCATCTGCATGAGATAGACATTCCTTGAACCACCACCGATGACATGGAGTTTCTCGATGCTGAATGGAGCCATGTCGCCAAGATAGCCAAGCACCTGGCGATAGCGCATCGCAAGACTCTCGAAGATGCAGCGCGCCATCTCCTTGTAGTTCTGTGGCACATGCTGACCAGTCTTCTCGCAGTATGTCTTGATAGCCTCCACCATGCTCGATGGGTTGGAGAACGATGGGTCATCTGGGAAGATGAAGCTCTGGAAGGCTGGTGCCTCCATAGCATCCTTGTTTATCTGGTTCACATCGGCTGGCGCATCAGTCCATTCCTTGCGGCAACGCTCAAGGAGCCACATGCCACAGATGGTCTTCAAGAAACGTGAAGTGCCTTCGATGCCACCTTCGTTTGTGAAGTTATATTCAAAACTCTTCTCCGAGATGATAGCGTCCTTAGTTTCAATGCCAAGCAACGACCATGTGCCGCACGAGAGGTAAGCGAACTTCTCGTTCTCTGCAGGCACAGCAGCTACAGCAGCACCTGTGTCGTGACCTGCCACAGCAACTACAGGCACAGCACCCAGTCCTGTCATCTTCTGCACCTCAGGAGTGAGAGTACCCACTGTGTCGCTTGGGTTCACATAACGGCCAAACTGACTTTCCTTCAGTCCAATCACATCGATGAGTTCCGAGTCAATCTTCTTTGTGCGAGGGTCGAGCATCTGACTTGTACTGAGGATGGTGTATTCGCATACAGCCTCACCTGTGAGCATATACATCAGGGCATCTGGCACGAAGAGAATCTTCTCTGCCGCTGCGAGTGCCGAGTCGTTGTTTGCCTTCAGCGTTGAGAGCTGGAAGAGCGAGTTGAACTGCATGAACTGAATACCGGTCTTCTCATACACCTTCTCCTTAGGAATGAGTTTGAAGTATTCCTCCATCGCATTGTCGGTATGAGGGTCACGGTAGCAATATGGATTGCGAAGCACACCGCCATCCTTACCGATGAACACGAAATCTACGCCCCAAGTATCGATACCGATGGATGTGATTTCAATGCCCTCCTCTGCCACGACCTTCAGTCCGCGAATGATTTCGTTGTACAGAGCGTAGATGTCCCAGAAGAAATGTCCTCCAGTCTGGATTATGTTGTTTGGGAAACGAGTCAATTCTCGCTGCTCGAGTTTGCCATCAACAATACTGCCAAGTATTGTACGACCACTTGTAGCACCAAGGTCAACTGCAAAGAAATTAGTACTTGCCATATAATATATTTTGGTTAAATATGATTAGTCGTCACAAAGATAGTGAAAAATTAAGAATTAACTCACCGACTTTTCCTTTTTTTCACAAAAAAGAATTAAGTTATCGCTTTCTTTAGAAAGAATTGTCATTTTCACGCAGAATATCCATCATCCCATAATATACTTTCCCACCTTCGGTATGCGTTGAAGAATGACAGCCAGTATGCCTACAACGATGAAAGAGGATGCCGCTGTGCAAACTATCTGCAGAGGAGTGGTCCATACTCCAAAAGCACCTTCGTCTGCAATACCCAACCAGTTGCGGTAGCATTCCGAGAAGGCAGAAAGTACGAGCATGTGGGCAAGATACATGCCGTATGATGCTTTGGAAATAGGGAGAAGCACTTTGCGGTATATAGTTCCCGAAGCTGTAAACTTACGCATCACCATCACCATTCCTATGGTCATGAGTGCCACTCCAAGTGTATCGTTGGTCCATGTAGTTTCCCACCATACGGCTTTCTCCAATCCGCCACAAGCAGGGAAGTTTCCACCACACATCTCCAGGACTCTACGTACAAATCCTCCGAAAGTTATACCAAAACCTATGAGATAAGTAGGGAGGGCAAGAGCGAGAGTCCTACCCCATGGCTCCACCTTTGCAAACCTACGGAAGTAGAGTCCGAGAAGCAGATAACCTATGAAGCCATACATATAGTAGAATGTGCCATAACCATTCCAACTCGCCTCACCCCAGAGCGGATAAAGGGCCTGGCGAGGCAGTCCTGTCTGTCCGAAGATAAGAGGCAAGTCTCCCGTTGTCAGATAGTCGCGAAGCATAGGGAAGATAGTGGTTAAGAGCCAGATGCCGATATACACCTTGAGTTCCTTCTTTCCCACCTTTTCTGCCCAAGGCGAAAGCATCGGCATAATGAGATATACGCCTATGAGCATATATACAAACCAGAGATGTCCGGCAGCATAGTTGAAATTGAAAAGCAGTCCTTTCAGATTTTCCGTTGGCTCTCCCCAATACAAGGCATACACCAAAGACCATATAACGAAAGGCACCAGTATTCGTACCGCCCTCTTACGGAAGAAGTCGGCAGTGGAGTAATGAAGCGGAAACTGCAGATAACTCGATGCAATCACAAAGAGCGGCACACACATCCTGACAGCAGAATCAAAGAATGCTGCCCAATACATATCACTTCCTGTCAGTATCTGTCCACCTTCACCACCAAGATAAAATGGTTCGGTGCTATGCACTATCATCACCATGAAACAGGCAATAACACGCATCCAGTCTATCCACACCTCACGTTTTCCTTCAGAGTTCATATATTTACAAATTATGTTATAGTGATTAAGTGCAAAGATACACATTTTAGTACAAAGACACACATTTTAGTGCAAAGAAATAATACAAATGAGTTATTTCTATGAAAAAAGACCTATCTTTGCACTTGATAAGTAGGTGCAGAAAAACAAAGCACTTTCTGCTTCATAAAAACTAAAACAAAAACAAGATGAAATTCATATCATGGAACGTAAACGGACTGCGTGCCGTTGTAGGAAAGAACTTCAAGGAAGACTTCATAGCACTTGATGCCGACTTCTTCTGTCTTCAGGAAACCAAGATGCAGGCTGGACAGCTCGACATTGAGTTCCCTGGCTACAAGTCATACTGGAACTATGCCGAGAAGAAGGGTTACTCGGGAACAGCCATCTTCACCAAGCACGAGCCTCTATCCGTTGCTTATGGTATAGGCATTGAGGAACACGACCACGAGGGACGTGTCATCACTCTGGAGTACCTAGACTTCTACCTCATCACCTGTTACACACCAAACTCGCAGGACGGTCTCAAGCGTCTCGACTATCGCATGACATGGGAGGACGATTTCCTCGCATACATGAAGCAACTCGATGCCCAGAAACCTGTCATCCTCTGTGGCGACCTCAATGTAGCACACAAGGAGATAGACCTCAAGAACCCAAAGACCAACCGCATGAATGCGGGTTTCACAGACCAGGAACGCGAGAAGATGACTACCCTCCTCTCTTCAGGTTTCACCGACACCTTCCGCCACTTCTATCCTGACCTCGAAGGTGCCTACTCATGGTGGAGCTATCGTTTCCAGGCGCGCCAGAAGAATGCTGGCTGGCGTATCGACTACTTCATCGTGAGCGATCGCCTCATGGAACGAGTCGAGTCTGCCTCCATCCACAACGAGATATTCGGCAGCGACCATTGCCCTGTAGAAGTGGTTGTACTATGATAGCTGCTGAATGATTTCATTCATGTATGGAGGGATGAAGATGAGAGCGTTGAAAAGCATGTGAAGACCTACGGCATAGAAGAAGCCAAGATTGCGACGGAAGTAGGTGGCTGTCGTACCAAGCACGAACTGTGGTCCACAGCTCAAGACAGCGAATGGGTAGGCGTACCAAGGACACTGGAAGTTTAATACATGCAAAAGGGCGAAAACAATCACTGCTACCCAAGCACAGGTGGTGCCATAACGCTTTCCGAAGTTAGTGACCTTCTCCTGAGACACCAAGAAGATTGGAGATGCCACAAGAAGGGGAACTGCCACCATGATAAGAACAAGATGTATGTTTTCTGCGGCGAACATACTTGCTGCACCTTCGCCATTAGGAATAGGCAACACCAAACGCAACACGTCGAACGCTATAACGAACAGGGCGATTGCAATTTGCCACCTCTTGTAGGACTGCCACAAACGGAACATACATTCCTCGAGGAATGGTAATATAGCTATTATGAGTGCCAGCTGCGAGAAGGTTTCGTTCTTCATACTCTCTTTGAATTCGTCCGAACGGAAAATGTTGTCAAACGGTATGTTGCATGTATTGCACAGGAGAGTTACCAGTGTTGCCAAGATGACAGCACAGATAAAATACTTGATAAGGTACTTGATGCCTGTTACGATTGTAGTTTTCTTTGAGTCCTCAGACTGACATTCAGAAAGCATCCAGCTTGTCTGCTTGAAGAAGTTACTTGTTTTCATTGTTTTATTTTTCTTTTGACATTGCAAAGTTATGGTGTTTTTCATCGACAGCAAGTGCTTACTATGAAAACAAAGCGTACAAATTGTGAACTTCAAAACCTGTACGCTTTATTCATGAAATGTACAGAAAAATGACCTCAAACATACGGAAGATTAACCTCATTCTTGCGGAAGATTGACCACAAACTTGCGGAAGTTTGAGGTCAATCTTCCGTATGTTTTTGTCTATACAATAGGAGGATTATGGGATGTAGTCAACACGATTCAGGACTAAGGGGGTTTTCCGAGGGGGGATTTTTGATTTTTGATTATTTTATATCTTTATGAGAATCAGTAACATATCATGAAGCGGGGGGAAACTGGTTGATTATTTACTAAACTTTACTATATACCTATGTGTATAGACAGTTATAGAAAAAAATCCCCCTTTTCCCCCCGCTTTTGTCATAACGACTTAGTAATTAGGTTGATAAGGAACTAAATTATGATTCAATTCCCCCCTTCGAAAAACCCCCTTTTTAGGAAAGGCGCACCTTTTCTACTTCTTTCTCTTCTTAGAAGATGCCTTCGACTTCACAACTGGAGCGGGCTGCTTAAGCTGTTCTGCTACGAGTTCGGCAATGCGGACGACACCCTTCTCGTTTGGATGCACACCGTCCTTCATGATGAGTTCGCTCTTGCCTATGAATGGGGTGTAGAGGTCGAGGAACTCGATGCGCTGCTTCTTGGCAAATGCCTTGTAGGCTGGGATGAGGAAGTTGGTGGTGATGGAATCGCGGATGTTGTATGGGTTCTGTGTGGAAGGGATTGGTGCGCAAAGCACGATGCGAGGATTTGTTGGCAGAGAGCGGAGCGAATCAACCATCTGTTGCAGGCAGTCGAGATAGTCCTTCTCAGCCTTGCCTTCCCAGTTCCAGTCCTTAGTATCGTTGGTTCCGAGTTTGATGACTGCCACATCTGGTTTCCACTGCAGACAAGCCTTCCACTCTGGTTCGTTCATGTATGGACGGTCGGCAGAGTTGGAGAGGGTGCGGGCACTATACCCGAAGTTCTTCACATCATAACATGCTCCGAGCATCTTGCCGAGCTGGGCTGGATATCCGAAGAACTGAGCCATGTCGATGCCGTGACCATCGGTGATGCTGTTGCCGATGCAAGCCACCTTGAGGGCTGAGGCATCAGGAAGGACGAGGTCGTTGAGCCACTGTGTGAGTTCTGCCTTCATGAGTTCGTGATACTTCCAAGTGGAACGGAATCCGAAGCCATGACCACCTGTTGGGTAACAGAAGAAGGAACAGTTGTTGCCGCCACGACGCATAGCGTTGTAGTATGCAGCACCGTTAGTGGCTGGTGGTACCACCTTGTCATCGTTGGTGAGGATGAGGATGGCTGGAGGTGTGAGATGGCGATGCACAGCCTGGTCACTACTCCACTCCTTGACGAGGCGTTCATCACTGCGTCCTTCGCCGAGGAAACCACGACAAGAACCTGCGTGAGAGATGCGTTCGTTCATCGAGATGACAGGATAGAAGAGGATGGAGAAGTCGGGACGCACATCGAGAGGTGCATGGGTTGACACAGCACTGGCGAGGTGTCCACCTGCCGAGAAGCCCTGAATACCAACATTGTGAGGGTTGATGTTCCACACACGGCAACTATCGCGCACGGTACGGATAGCGTTGTAGGCATCAGAGAGCGGTATGTTGCGGTCACCATTTGGCATACGGTACTTGAGCACGACGAGTGCTATGCCCTGAGCGTTGTAGAACTCAGCCCAGTCGTGTCCTTCGTGGTCCATGGCGAGGTGGGAGTAGCCACCACCCGGACAGTCCACGATGGCACGTCCATTGGCACGGGCTGCTGCCTCTGGCGTAGGGAGATAGACTGTGATTTCAGACTGTCCATCAGTTGAGTTCTTGAGCAAGAACTTGCGTGCTGTAGATTGTGCACTCGCCATGCTGAATGTGCAGAGCGATGCAAGTAGAAGAAGTAGTTTTTTCATATTTTTTTAATGATTAGTAGTTGAACGTACTGCCTCCCGCAAATTCGCGGAGCAATGATGCTGGTGGCACTTGGTCGCCCGGTACAGGTGTGAAATACATAAGGAACTTGCGCAGGCGTGATGCCTCAGCGTATTCGGGTTCGCGTTCTGCAACTTGTTGGAGGAGAGGCATCACCTGTTCGCGCATCACACCGAGTTCGTAGAGCAAGGCACTGTTGAAGGTGGCATCAGCATACTCCTGGAATGGTGCTATCCACTTGTCCTCGCCTGCCGAAACGGAAGGGCAACGACGGATGGTGTCGAGGGCTGAGAAACCACGATGCTTGAAGTCACGCAGGATGCGGCGAAGGAGACGAATATCGACGGTTGGGATATAGTTGTGGTCGTCGAGTGCGATGGTGGTCATTGCAGACACATACACACGGTATTTCTGTTCCTCTGGTATCTGTTCGGAGAAGAGAGGGTTGAGTGCATGGTTGCCTTCAAGGATGACCACATCGTTTGGTCCTATCTTGAGCATCTTGCCCTCGAAGACACGTTCACCCTTCATGAAGTCGTAGCGTGGCAACTCTACCACCTCACCTCGAAGGAGTGCCTTCATCTGCAGATTGAAGAAGTCAACATCTTCAGCGCCAATACATTCAAAGTCGTACTCACCGTTCTCGTCGAGAGGTGTATCGACACGATTCACAAAGTAGTCGTCGGTGGAGATGGTATGAGGATGCAGACCACAAGCCATGAGCAAGATGGCAAGTCGTTTGCTTGTGGTGGTCTTGCCCGAACTTGATGGACCAGCGATGAGGACTATCTTTGCCTTGCGCTCCACAATCTCGTCGGCGATGTGCGAGAGCTTCTTCTCCTGGAGTGCCTCAGCTACATTGATAAGTTCGGTGGCACGACCATCCTGGATGGCTTTGTTGAACTCGCCTGCGGTGCGCACACCAAGTATCTTCTGCCAGCGCTGATGCTCGAGGATGACTCCGAGCTGCTTCTTCTCGTGGACAAAGTCCTCAAGTCGAGCAGGGTCCTTCGACGATGGGATGCGAAGGAAGATGCCCTCGTTGAAGAGTTGCACATCGAAAAGATGGATGCGTCCTGTAGAACCGAGCAGACAACTATAGAAGTAGTCGATGGTGTCGCCCAAGCGGTAGTAGTAGGCATAGAGTTTGGTTTGGCTCTCAAGGAGTTGCACCTTACTCTCCATGCCCTTCGAACGGAAGAGGGCGATGGCATCCTCGATAGGACACTGCTCACGATGAATCTGCATGTCGGCATCGATAATCTGCTGCATACGCTCACGGATTTCCTTCACATCCTGCTTTGTGACAGGACGACCGATGTTGAGTTCGCAGTAGTAACCCTTGCTGATAGGAGCCTGGATGAAGAGTTTGCCGCCAGGGTACAGGTCCTCAATGGCTTTGGAGAGGATGAGGAAGAGGGTACGGGTATAGACACGCATACCCGAGAGGGATGTGAGGTCGAGAAACTCCACATCCTTGTTATTGTAGAATCGGTATTTCAGTCCCTGCACCTTGTTGTTGATGCGAGCACTTACTGGCCCATACTGCATCTCGAGACCTGATGCCTCGAACACATCCTGAAGGTTGCAGCCCTCAGGCATCTGGATGGACTTACCGTTGTTTTTGCAGCGTATTGTAATCATAATGTTATAAGTTATAAATTATAAGTTATAAGTTATGAGTTGAGGGGTTAGAGTTGTGGGGTATGGGTTAGGAGGGCAGCAAGTTCTTGCCACCACTCGGCAAGTTCGTGCATGGAGTGGAAGAGGAGGTTTGCGCCTTCGCCCAGGAGGACTTCATCATCGAGTGGACCAGTGTTTACGGCAATGGTGAAGACTCCCGCTGCTACGCCTGCCTGCACTCCGAGAGGAGCATTCTCAATGACAATGAAGTTATTGGGAGTAAAGGACTTGCCCTCATGCTTCTCAAACTTCTTCATACCCATGAGGTAAGGCTCCGGATTAGGTTTGCCATACTTCACATCGAAGGCTGTGACCATGAGTTCTGGACTGAAGATGTCGGGGAAATTGCGGTTGAGACGGTCGAGGAGTGTCTTCTGTCCCGAACCTGTGACTACCATCGGCACCACCCCACTCGCCTTCACGCCCTGAAGCACCTCAAGTGCACTCGGCATTCGTACCGCTTTAGGAAGGGAATTGAAGAGGTCGGACTTGTACTTGTACATCTCCTGAACCTCGTCCTCAGTGGCAGTAGTGCCAAACATTCTCTGTTTCACGATGTTAATAGTGCCTGCTCCGGTGCGGCCCTCGTGCATGTATGCCTCCTTTTCGGTGAAGTCGGAATAACCGAAATGTTGCATCGTCTCGTACCACGACTTGGCATGGTTCTTCATGGAGTCGAAGAGCACTCCATCCATGTCGAACATGGCAGCACGAAGGTCCATTCGCTCGTATCCTTTCTCCGAAAGATAGTGTTTTATTGCTTGCTGAATTTGTTCTTTATTCATTAGTGAAATATCTATTACAGTGTGCAAAGGTAAGCAAAAATAAACGAAAAGCGAAGGAGAGGGGCGAAAAAACCAAAATTCTTTACTATTCATTCCTCTTTCTTGATGAAAAATTCGTACCTTTGTACCAAAATATATAATAAAAAGAAGAAAATATGAATGTACTTGAACTTTCCGAACAGGAAATACAGCGCCGCAGCAACCTGCAGGCACTTAAGGATATGGGCATCGAGCCTTATCCAGCAGCAGAATACCCAACAAACGCTTTTTCTACAGATATCATAAATGAATTTGTTGACCTTCCAGTTATCGGCAAGGATGAAGAAGGCAATGATGTACGCGAAGCAGCCACTCCAGAGAACTCACGCGTGGTGAGCATCGCAGGTCGTATCATGGGCCGCCGCATCATGGGTAAGGCTGGTTTTGCAGAACTTCAAGACTCGAAGGGACGCATCCAGGTGTATGTGCAGCGCGACGCTATCTGTCCAGATGAGAACAAGGACCTCTACAATGTAGTGTTCAAGAAGCTTCTCGACCTCGGCGACTTCATCGGTGTGAAGGGTTATGTGTTCCGCACAAAGACTGGCGAGATAAGTGTTCATGCACAGGAACTCACCTTGCTGTCGAAGAGCCTTAAGCCGCTGCCAATAGTAAAATATAAGGACGGTGTAGCATACGACAAGTTCGACGATCCGGAACTCCGTTATCGTCAGCGCTATGTTGATTTGGTTGTCAATGATGGCGTAAAGGAAACATTCCTCAAGCGTGCTCAGATTCTTCGCACTATGCGTCAGGTATTTGATGAGGCAGGCTTCACTGAAGTTGAGACTCCTATATTGCAGCAAATCGCTGGTGGCGCAAGCGCTCGTCCGTTTATCACACATCACAATGCGCTCAACGTTGATTTGTATCTTCGCATCGCAACGGAACTTTATCTGAAGCGACTCATCGTGGGCGGCTTTGAAGGCGTTTATGAAATCGGCCGTAACTTCCGTAACGAGGGTATGGACAGAAGTCA
>CALBJW010000169.1 GCA_937893145.1 uncultured Prevotellaceae bacterium
CTTTTCACACCGCAAAGTTACAACAATTCCCCAATCCCCCCAACATATCGCAACGAAAATCCCCCAAAACCATCCCCAACCTCATGTTTCACGATTTTCCTTGCGAAACACGAAGCAGAACTCACCGAGTCCTGCTTCGCACTATCTTATTTGCTTCTGCCGTATATTCGAGCAATGGATGCTCCCACAAAATCCTTACAACAACCTTTAACAACCATCACCAATAGCCCCATTCAAGGCATCGGTTATCTTTTCCTTTTCGCCACTACCTACGGTTGAGAGGCGCAACAGAGGGAGTTCGTATTTCTTCATAATGCTGTCCTTCATCAAGTCGCGTCTGTGCTGGTCTGTATTAACATTATGATACGAGTATCCATCAGTCTCAATAGCAAGAATAGGCATCTTGGTCACATGGTTAACTAAAAGAAAATCAAGATGAGTGCTGTAGTGAGAAACATACTTGCGTTCCTCTTTATTCATCAGTTTCCAGTCATTGATGAAACTTCTAATCGGCACATGACAGAGTACGCCGATATGGTTAAACTTTGCATTTTCACTTATAATGTCCAAGACAAGCTTGTATGTGAGATTCTCCGAATCAAACTCGGAAATTCTTCTGGTATTCTGCAAATAGTTAATTCTCTGCTCAGTGTATTGACTGTATAGATAGTCAAACACAGAATGAACCTTGCTTTCCACAACAGAGAAGTTATTGTAACTGATATAGTCAATCAATTCACTTATATTGCCCTTTCTCTCTTGTTCATTACCTGAAAGTACAATACAGAATTGCTTCTTTGCTCGTGAAATGGCAACATTCAGAAGGTTGGGGTCATCGCTAAACTCAGATATTTGGTCATCAACCGTACTCATTATGATAGTATCCTTTTCCCTTCCCTGATACTTGTGAACGGTTGCAGTTTCTATCTCTGGAATCTCATGTCTGAACTCATCCACCTGTGCATTATATGGAGTAATGATACCAACCTCTTCATAGTTGTCAAAAGTAGGTAGGAGTTCCTGCTTGACCACATCAATTTCACGCTGATTGATTTTTCCTCGCCTGTGCATTCCTGGTACAGTCTTTATCGCAGACATCACATTCTCCTCATCCCTGTCCTCTGTCATGATGAGGAGTCTTCCACCATAAAACTTTTGATTGCAGAAGTTTATGATTCTTGGATGACAACGATAATGCTCCCTCAGCAGAGTTTGTTTCACATTAGGCAACACTCTGCATACAGATTCAAGGAAACTATATTTTGCTGTGTCATACCCTTCTGTAACATTATACTTCCTGAAAATTGTATCAAGTTTTTCCTTATCTTCCTGAGTCACCACATTAGGTAACTGTAGAGTATCACCAACAATAACAGCATTCTTGGCACAAGTCATAGCAAGAGCGCCAGTCTCTATTGACACCTGAGAGGCTTCGTCCATGATGAGATAATCATAAGTGGTATCTTGCAATGTCGTTCTTGCAGAAAAAGTTGTGCTAAGGATGACAGGATAATTTTCAAGAACAACATCCCCCATAATGCTGACCTCACGAACATTGCGGAAAATGGTACGAACCTTATCCTTGTATTTGCTACAGAGCTTATCCTTGAATACCGTCAAAGAAAGAGAAGTCAAAGAACTTGAAAGTGTTTTCGCATCGGTAGTCTTCAATTCCGAATCAATTTCTTCGATACGCTTATTCAATTCCTTAATTCTAACAGTATAATAAAGAGCCTGCAACTCAAGAATTGTAGGAATAAGATTATCACGGTTAAGTGGAGACTTTACACCAAGAATATGCTCTCGTCTGAAGTTCATCCATTTCCACTTAATACTCTCCATTAGTCTTGCAAAGAACCCTTGTGGGGCTATCACATCATTTTCCGCATAAGCCTGATAGTGCAACCAAAGCGACAAGAACCTCTTAGCACTCACACCACTCTTTGCAACATAAGTGTTGTCATGGATGTGATATTCATTCTTATAATGCTCAAACTCCAAAGTGATATCCTTTAGCTCCTGCTTTGATAGGGCAAGTTCCTCTTGAAGAGAATACACCTTGTTCAGTTTCTTAATCGTGCCAGACAGTTCCTTCTTAGCTTTGAGCAAGTCAACCCCATTTATACCCCAAGTTGACAACTCCGTAGGAATCGCAGGCTGATTGTCAACAAAACTCTCCTTATTGCTCTTCCTTCCCAAAGGAGCTACGATAAATCCTAAACCATACTTCTCCAGTTTTTCGAGCACATTTGTTGTGGCAGAATTATTATTAGACACAACCAACACAGTCTTATCCTGCATTATGATGTTAGCAATGATGTTTAGGATAGTCTGTGTCTTGCCTGTACCTGGAGGCCCCTGAACCACACTTATCTGATTCTCGAAAGCTGCAGTCACCGCCCTCTCCTGACTTGCATTACAGCCGAAAGGGAAAATCAATCCAGAAACCTTCCTCTCCTTAACGCGATTCACTGCAGGATTCAGATAACAAGCAGCACAACCATTTTCATCAATAAAATCTAAATTCTCGTACAAAGAAGGTAGAAAAGCCCCATGTTCCTCATCTCTACCCAGCGTATTGACATAAGCAGCATTCTTCAAATACTCAAATGCACTCCTTGCCTGTTCATCTTTCAAACAAGATTCCTCCACACATATCATTTCATCAGTATAGTCTTGCACCATCCCCGATGCGTATGTAATTCTCCAAAACAATCGTTCCATATATTGAAACGAGCGAATATCCCTCATCTCAGTATGTTCTCTCCCATGTATATACACACGGCAATGAACAGGGTCATGCCAAATCCCATCATTCAGGACCACCACATCCCTTCGCCTATAATGGAAAGTTGTAGGCGAATTATCATATTTCACATCATAAACCCCATTAGCCCCCAAAGTAATTTTCTCAATTTGCAAGGCCTTAGGTTCTCCTTTGATGATGATAAAACTATTATATATTGGCATCTTCTTCTATTTACATTATCTGCACGCAAAGATAGACAAAAAACTCCAAACACCATACCGAATGCTTGAAGTTTTTATGATTATTGCTTTATTATCTCCTTCACCATAGGCACATCAGCGTCGCTCCTGTATAGAGAAGTCAACTCCTTGCAGCATTTTCTATTTACATAAATCCTCACCGAAGTATCCGATAAAATATTAGATGTTCAGTACATGTTCAGTAGATGTTGAGCATAGCGACCTGTAAATTTCAAATGCGACAAAAATGAGGAAGGCACCCAATAGCCTTCCTCATTTTTATATAAAAATCTTTGAGATGGACGCTATCCCATCAGTTCCTTCAGTTTTCTTATCTTTTCCTCCGTTTCCTTAACAAA
>CALBJW010000170.1 GCA_937893145.1 uncultured Prevotellaceae bacterium
TGTAATGTGTGCCGATTCTTGGATCGAGTCCAATGCCGTTGATGATAGCTTGTGTATCGAGTCCCTTGACTTCAGCATAAGTGTCGAGCTCGTTAAAATAGCTTACCCTAAGGGCGAGATATGTGTTCGCAAAGAGTTTGACCGCTTCAGCTTCGGTTCTTCTCATCAACAAGACTGCAACATCCTCTTTGAGAACACCATAGCACATACCTCTTCCGTATCAACCCTCAAGTTGAAGAAGGGTGGTTGTGCAGGTTGGCGTTTCGAAGATGAAGAAGGTATTGACCTTTCGGGCTATGATTCCCTCGTTGTCAACCTTTCTCGCTACCCACAAAAGAACACCTTCCTCCGCATCTACGACAACCAGAACCATGCCAACTTCTGGGGCGATTACTACGAGTTGAACTTCAACCTTGGCAAGTCGCACACCATCGACCTTCACAACCTCATCACCAAGGCGGGCAACAAGATTGACCCAGCCCACATCCGTATCGTAGGCTTTGTCTCTGCAAGTGCAGACCAGACCGTCTATTTCTCCGACATCACACTCATTTCAAATGAAGCTGATGCCATCGAGGCAATGAAGCACAATCGTCCTGTTCCAAATGCCTACTACGACCTCCAGGGCCGTCGTATAAACAACCCAACCAAGGGTATTTACATCAAGAACGGCAAGAAGGTTTATGTGAAGTAAAAAGCAAATGTAACATTTGTAACATTGTAACATTGTAGCAAAACGAGGTTCGTCATCACGACGGACCTCGTTTCTGTTTATTAATCAATTCATAGTTTTTGACGCATTAGTTCTTCTATCACATTCCACTTAGAACCTATATTTCAGGTATTGAAATAGGAAATTAAAGAAAAAGTGATTTAATTTTCTTCAAAACATCATTTATTGGTAGATTTACAAGATTTTATTTGTTCAATCACAGTTTTATTCCTAAATTTGCCAAATATTTGAACAAAAAGAACAATCAGGATAATAGTTTTACACCATTTTTCGAATCAAAATTAACTCTAATTAATTATTAAACTAAGCAAATTTATGAAGAATTTATTCAAGGTATTAATGCTCGCAGCATTGACAATCCTTCCATCATCATGCCTCGACAACGAAGCAGATGAAGCTATCATTGCAAATGGCAACGATACTATCTGGTATGAAGTGACAAACCAGAAAGTGTTCACTGTCGCAGAATTTGTTGATTCACTCGGCAAGGTAGAATCAGGACTCAAGTCAACAGCCATGATGCTCGGTTCGCAGCTCCCAGCAGGCACAAAGATTCGTACCATCAGCTACAATTACAAGAGTTTTGATGGTACCGACACTCCAGCTCTCACTTCAGGTCTTCTTATCGTTCCAGAACTTGGTGGCAATATGCTACGCAATCGTCTTTACATTGACAACCGTGCCACTCAGACCGAAAACGCTGCCGTACCTACCAACCGTTGGAATGTGGGTAGCATACTTACAATGACAGGTTCGGCACTCGTCACAGCCGACCTCATGGGGTGGGGCACATCGGCTAATAAGCCAATCAACTACTGCTGCTACGATGTTGCTTCAAGAAACACAGTTGATGCAGCTGTCATTGCTCAGCAGATGTTGCAGAGCAAATGGTTGAACCTCAACCGTACAAATGCTCCTCTTCCAGTTATCAATGAGGGATATTCACAAGGTGGATTTGATGCACTTGCAGTGCAGAAGTATCTTGAAACAGAGGCTACACCATACCAGAAGGCTATGCTTCCACTTATCAAGAGTTTCTGTGGTGCAGGTCCATATTCACTCAACAGAATGATGGACGACTGTCTTGCTAAAGAAAACTACATGTATGGTCCATACCTCATTACTGGTCTTATGAGTGCCATGTCATACCACAAGGATATGTTCAAGAACTATCAGCTTTCAGACTATATCGACTCTAAGATGTTTGAAACAGGTATCGTAAAGATGCTCGAATCAAAGCAGTATGGAAACACAGACATTGTAGGCTACTACTTCCAGAGTGGAAACTTCAACACACCAGGTTCATACGCATTCTCTTCAGATGTTTTGGACAAGGGTGGTGACAAGTACAAAACTATCAGCAAAGCCTTTGAGGCAGAGAACCTCTGCAAGGGATGGAAGCCACAGACACCTATCTACTTCTTCCATGCAATGAACGATGACTGCGTGCCTGTAGGTTGCACTATGGAAGCACAAGAAAGTTTCGGCAAGCAGTCAAATGTTTACTTTGAGTACGACGAAACACCAGCAGAAGTATCACTCCACTCAAAGATGTTCTCTACTTTCCTCTCTCGTGTATTGGCAGAATATTTCGTGAAGTAAAAGTAAAAATTACTTTGTAGCATTGTTACATTGTAGCAAAACGAGGTTCGTCATCACGACAGACCTCGTTCTTTGTTAATCAATTCGTAGTTTTTGATGCTTCTAAATCTTTATCGAGCGTCATACTTTATTTAGTTGACAGCTGATGACAACACGATACGATAGTTGGACGCGTGAATACTCCTGCAAACTTATTCCTCTCAGTCAGGTTAGCGACGAAGTGAAAATTGTGTTTAGAATCGTTG
>CALBJW010000171.1 GCA_937893145.1 uncultured Prevotellaceae bacterium
GGTGCTGAAACTGCTCGTTCTCGTACTCAATGCTTCCCTTCAGCCAGTTTTCTGAGTCAAGATACATCACCACACCACACTGGTCAAAACGATGATGACTCTCTGCAAAGTCGGTCTTCACGATGAAGCTGAAGAATTTCTCCTTGCTCTTCATCTGGAATACAGGAGCGTTGTCGTTCTGGAAATGATAGTAGGTGCGTTGCCAAAGGTCGGTGTGGGGTTTTGTCACGATTTCGATAGTGTCACCCTTAATAATGCACGACTCTGGTTCACGTGTCCACTGGAAATCTTCGATGTTGAGTGTCATACTGCTCTTTGTTTCTTCATTAGTGGTTGAGGTCTTTGCCTCCTTGTTGCCACAACTTGCCAACACTGCAAGCAAGGCAAATGATAAAATTGTCTTTTTCATATTAATAATTCACTCGACATATTATGTCTTGTTAGTCGATTATATCTACAAAGTTACGAATTTCTCGGCAATAACATACACACACAAATTATTATTTGAGAATTTTTAACATATAGTTTTTGTTTCCAAACATCCATCACTCTACCAAAATGACCGTAAGTGCTTGATATATAGGATGAAAGTTTGGTAGAGTGTTGCTCAAACACTCTACCAACTCTCTACCAACACTCTACCAATATCTTATGCCTGGAAGTATGTCAAATTATTTGCCGATTTTAAATACAAACACCTATCCAGAAGGCTTGTAATAGCCCTTATTCATGTACACCAAGTCCTTAGTCTGTTTGCCGTTACCATTATTGAGTCCGTACTAATTTTCGGACTTGTATGGATGATTTTTATTTTGTTACCTTCTCCACTACCATGCCAACGAGGATGTCAACGTCATCTTGGTTGATAGTGCCGTCGTGATTGAGGTCAGCCTTGTTTGTGTCGATGGTACGATTACCGAGGATGTAATCAACGAGAATGACTACATCGGCTACTGTGACAATGCCATCGGAATTGAGGTCGCCAGGGATTGTGGCATCGAGGTTAAAGTGGAGAGGAGAAGATGGAAGACCAACAGTGGTCATGCTCTGGAATGTGACGGTGTCGAGGATATTGAGCATTGTGCCTGTGGTGCGGTCATAAGCACGGAAGGTTATAGTCTCGCCACTTGCTTCATTGCTATAGATGCGAAGGTAGCCATAGCCTTGTGCGTTGTACTGAAGTACACCTCTGCACTCATCACCCACGAAAGCAGCTATGTCAGTATTAGAATAGTCAGCTCCGTCGAGTACGGCATAGAGAGTCATTGAATGCTCGTAGAGGTATGGATTCACATACCACTGAGTAGTGATGACAGTAGCAGAACCTGTGAGTTCTCCGTCACAAGTGTAAGCGCGTGCTTCGCTGCCTACGGCTGTGATGCAAACTGCCTCAGGATCTGCAATAGAGAGGTTACCATCGGTGCTGATACCTACACAATGTGATGGGTCGAGAGGGTCAGTTGCGTCATCTGCACCTGCAGCAATGATGTTGGCTGTGGTTCCATCGATGATGATATTGCCTCCTGTTGTATATGGAGATGTTGCTTTGATTTTTCCCTTAATACCCTTTGTTCCATCGGCAGGTGCATAGATATTGACTGTGCCACCGAGGAGGCGAGCTTCACGATTGACGTAAATACCATCGCTGAGAGCGCCATAGAGTTCGATGTTGATGTCGCCATCTGTCATGATGAAGGTGTTGGCACTCTTGAGAGCGCATACATCAGGAGCAGTGACCTGAAGATTGAGAGTGCCGCCCTTGATGAGCATACATCCATAGTCACCACTGTCGATGCAGTCGCCCTGAGTGTTACTAATGTTTAGGATGCCCCCATTGAAGAAGAAATACTCGTTCTGGTTGAGTGGCTCGATGTCGGGAAGGTCGGAGAATACGTTCTCATCGAATGCTGCAACTTTTGCCTTACCGCAGTTGATACCATCCTTTACAGCTCCGAGGATATTGACGATACCTGTATTCTTCTTAAACTGGATGTACTCTTTTGCGCTGATGGCATGTGCGGTACGACCAGTGACGTTGAGTGTGCCTGAACCTTGGAATTCAGGATGACCCGTGAAGTAGAAGGCTGCCTTCTGAGTACCACCCTCTGCATCAATGAGTGTGTTTTCGGTTTCAGGAACGAGAACTACTGCTACACGCTTGCCTGTCTGAATGTCGATTGCAGCTCCACGGTTGCTTGTGATGTCAACTCCAGCGAGCTCGATAGTGAGTTTGTAACCTCCAACGAGGGAGAATGAACCGTCAGTGGTAGCACCTGTGAGGCGGTAGGTGAACTCAGTTGCTGTGTTGAGTGAAGTGATGGATACGTGTGCTCCATCTACTGTAGCAGTGACACCTGTGGCTTCTTCAGGGATGGTGACATCTGCCGTTGTGCCATTGTAGTTGATGCTGATGGTCTGTGCATAGGTCATGATGGCTGTAGTGAGCATCAGCAGAGTGATGAATAATTTCTTCATACGGTTGAGTTTATGAGTTAAATGTCTAGTGTCTATAGTATAGAGTCGATTGAGTTTACTTTATTATTATCTTGTTTGTGACTACTGCACCTGTTGATGTTGCTGTGCGTGCTACGTAGATGCCAGGAGTGAGGGCATTGCGGTGTGTGCCAGCAGAGCGACCATCGAGGGTCCAATAAGTTATTGAGTTATTGATTTTTTGATTTTTTGAGTTCGGGGTTGCAGCTATTGAAGTTGCCTCGCCTACATGAAGAATAAGAGGTTGTGACACGGAACCTTTGAGGTCTGGCACAAAGGTGAGGACCTCGTTGATGTCTGCAATGATGCCTGTCTCTGGATTGAAGGCATGGAACTTGAGCACATCACCTGTTTCGCCATGGATGGTGATGAAGAGCTTACCATCAACATAGCGTCCTACTCCACGGCATTCGCCATCTTCGCTAAAGGCTGCTACGCTGTAGGCACAATCGTCATCGGTCATTCCATCGACCATGAGTTGTGCTATGACACCCATGACATCAGGATATGAAGAGGCATCTGCACTCCAAAGTGTGTGAGGCTGTGGACGGAATGGTGCACGAGCCTGTGTTGAAGTCTCAGACTGATGGTAAAGGAGCGATTTAGGAGAAGCTGAGTAATAGAGATAGCCTGCTCCTGGTGTGAGCACATCGAGTGTGCCAACCCACTTGTTACCTTCGTAGGTAGCAAATCCATACTGTCCCATGACAATGTCGCCTTCTGAAGCACGGAAGCCAGAAAGGGCAACATAGAGAGGTTGTGTTTGAGTGAGCGGATAACCTATCCAGTTCCAGCCTTTTCGCAATGGTATTGGGAGCGATGAGCAAAGTGCATCAGCTGAGAGCGTAACAACTTGGTCGGAGTTCATGAGTATCTTGTAACCCGACTTTGGAGAGAGAGCAGAAATAGAACCTGTCCATCCGAACTCAGGGTCAAGGAAGAGTTCATCAGTCTGACTGAGCAGACGCTCTGCATTGGCAGTGATAAGAGTAGTCGGGATGTCAGTATCAAGAGGATGAGATATCCAGTTCCAACCCGATGTGGTGCGCAGCGTGAACTGAGCTTCAGTTCCCTCTTCTGCTGGTAAGTTATAGAGGAAAGACGAATTGGCAGTCAAACGATTAGGTGCAGCAATAGAAGGATTGCTGAAGATATATATGTCGGAACTGCCATCAGGATATCTACCTACTGACTGACGAGGACTTTGTGCTGAGTAAGTGAGAGTATTACTCCATGTACCGTCGTGAGAAGTGAGTGTGACACTCTCGCCAGCAAGGTTGCTAAGTTTGAAGTTTGCGTGCAACTGGTCTGCATTCTGTACTCGTTTGCTTGCCCACACCACGAGGTGGGAATGAGGTTCAAGAACGGTAGATGCAGAAGTAGAGAGAGGTATCTGATACTTCTGAGGTTGTGAGGCATCATCAGAGAGATACATACCTGCGAGGTCGATAGACTCGGATGTTGTGTTATAGAGTTCTACCCAGTCGTCCTTCTTCCAGTAGTCGGTACATGCAAAGATGCCATTATCTGAGCTAACCTCATTGACACATACAGGTGAAACAGGAGTTGATTCCTCGAATACTGCTGTGAGGGAGAGGTCTGTTTTTTCTGGAAGCGAGTAGGTTGATTCGGTAGAAACTATGTTACCGTCAGCATCTGCCCATCCACGGAATGAGCAGCCAGCAGGAGCAAGTGCCTGAAGACTGACAGGAGGGAATACTGTGCCAGAGAAGTGGTCGGTAGGAACAGGAAGTCCGTTAAAGAGAAGGTGTGCTCCAGGATGAGATACATCGAGAGTGAGATGCTGACCTGTCACTGAGGAAAGTTTCATAGCCTGGTATTGATGCATATTGTCAAGACGGACAGCATTATTCTTCTCTGTAATCTGATTTATAAGATATGTGAGATTCTCGTTGGATGTGTATCCTTCGAGTGCAAGTGCAGGGGCGATTATTGAATTTATCTCGTTCAGAATGGCATGACAACGCTCTGGTCTGAACACACTACCTATAAGGAGGCAGTATGAATCGATGAACTGACGACGGAACTGAGCATTGTTGAGAAGGTTACGGAAGAAATAGCCTACTCCACCGCAGCGGTCTTTTCCATAAGAATCGATGCGTGAGAATATGTTGTATGTGATGTAACCATGGTCGATGTCAAAGAGTACGAAGTGGAACTTATCGCCTGGTTCGAAGCCACGGAATGCCTTAACGTTATTACCTGTGGTACCCTGATTCAGCCAGTCATCGTTTCCAACAAAGATTTCTATAGCCATATAGTTGATGAACTCTTCGATGTCGAGGAGGTCGGATATCTCGCGATATGATTCTGAGTCGGCTGCTGTCTCGGAAAGGGTGAGCAATCGTTTCCATGCTTCATCGGTACCAACTTTCTGCTGGTAACCATAGGTCATGTTAAGTTCGAACTGATCCATGTAGTCGGTGTCGATACCATAGTTGGAATAGCCATACACCTTGTTGCTTGGTTCGCGGAGGTTGAGCATGGCATAATACTTTCCGTTGATAAACACATGAGCTGGTTGCCACACCTGAAGGTCAACATACAATCCGCTGCGGCGTATTATCTCCTGAAGGGCTACGTCCATGATACGCCCCTTGTCGCGATGACGACCTGCATTGCGTACATGGAGCGACTTGAGGCGATTGTATGGTTTGGCAGAGAAGACAGGATAATCGATTGTATTCTTTTCTTCATATTGCTTCGATGCCTTGAGCTTAAAGGAATGTGGTGTGTAACCACGGCTATAGCCTCCGACCATGACAAAGTCACTCTCCTGATTGAGTACTGAGCGACCATCGAGGGTGAAGTACTCGAAATTAGAAGGGCGTTCCCAGTCCATGAAGAAGTTACATGGAACAGTCTCATTACCAGACACTCGACCATTAGGTCCTTTTGCAAAGAGTCCGACTGAGGTGTCGTAGAGATTTGTCTCATCGATAACAACCGAAAGGACTGGAAGGGTGTAATTCTGATCGCGAAGGATGAATGAACGAGTAACTACAGGACTTGGTATTTTCCCATCTTGGAAGAGGCGGAAACGGAATACGGTAGAGTTGTTGATAGAGAAATGTCCATCTGTTGATGTGTGTCCATGTGTGAGTGTTGGTGTTGAGCCATCGGTAGTGTAACGAAGTGTACATGATGATGGTATAGTCACATTGACAGAGAGGCTTCCTGTGAAGAGAGTTCCATCGGTATCGACTTCAGGTGCAGGGAGTTGAACAGACGAGAATAGGCTCGTAGTGTTTGTGGCTGCTGGGGTAGGAGTTGCAGTATATCCCCAGAATAAACCTCCATCGGTGGTACGCGAATAAGATGCTCGCGAAATTGCCTTTGGATAAGTTTGCGAGGCTATGAGTGAACCATCAGAAGAGAGGATGGTAAGGGTGCCGCCATCACAATCGAGTTTGAAAGGAACATGATTAACGGCAGCACTACTGAAGAAGCCGTCTGCAGCATTGTGGTCGAACCACACAAGATGGAAGCCATGAGGAGGTATAATGCCTACGGTATGAGGCAACTGGAACTTTTCGTACTTTGTCTCATCACCAATAATCCATGCTCCTGAGAGATTGACGTACTTGTCTGTAGGATTGTAGAGTTCGATGAAACCACCGTAACAGAAAGCTGGGTCGAAGAACATGTCAATATTTGCAGACATGATTTCGTTGATGACCACATTACCTGGAGCTGCATCGACAAAGAGGTCGGATGAATTGAGGTAGATGAGTTTTACATCCTTAAATGCAAGCCAATTGAAGTTAGCATTTCTCACATTGAAACCGAAGTCAAGATTGCCATTGGCACCTACTGGGAATTCGACAGTTACGATTCCGTTGCACGCATACTGCGAGTTATAAGTATAAGCAGTTGTGTTGGAAGGAATGTCCACTTCAATTCCATTAGCATAGAGTTTTGCTCCTGAAGGGCGATAGCGACCTCGCTCATCATAAAGGCGCACATGAACCGAGAGGCGATAGGTACCCTGTGGAAGTCCATGAACTGTTGTGTGACGAATGCTTGCATCAGCAAGAGGAGCGGAACTGGTACCTACCCAATATTCGAGGAATGGTGTGGTCATATTAGAACCATCCTTACTGCCACGAGTGGACCATGTGTCGAGCTGTAATGACGTAGAGGAATTGCCACCTGTGATGTTCCAGTCAGTTATGGAAGAACATGTAGAGTTGCTGATATAAGATGTTAAGTCGAGTCCCGTGCCTGATGTCTGAGCATAAGACGACTCAGCACCTGTTATGCTTAGAAGTGTGAGCATGAACAGGTGGAGTAATGAGGTTTTATATAACTTATTTATTTGCATAAGTTAGTGACAGTTAGAAGATTTACTTTATAATCACTTTCTGGTTAATGACGCTGCCGTCAACAAGTACATACTTAACTATGTAAATACCACGAGAGAGGCGACTGCGTTCTGAAGCAGCTGTAATACCATCGAGGGTGTAGAAGGTAGCACTAACGATGTTGGCGTTACCATGGAGGGAAGCAATATCGGTTGCAGCACCAATAGTGAGTGGAAGCGGAGCACGACGTGAACCACGGATGTCTGGGGTAAAGTTAAACTGTTCATTTACTTCATGAAGCAAACCTGTAGCGTCATCGACTGCACGGAAATGAATAGTTTCATTGCCTTCTCCATAGATGGTGATGAAGAGTTTTCCATCGATGTATTTACCAATGCCTCGGCATTCATCATCATCGCTGAATGCTGCTACGCTGTAAGCACCTGCAGGTGCATCTGCTCCGTCAGCAACTACGCGAGCAACAATGCTCATTACATGTGGATGTGCTGAAGTGTTCACACTCCACGGACTGCTTGGCTGAGGGCGGAAACGAGCCTTAGCAGAGAGTGGTTGCTCGGACTGTGGAAGTGAATAGTTGAGCGACTTTGGTGTTGCAGACTTGTACATATAACCAGCACCAGGTGTGAGAACTTCAAGCGAACCACTCCATGCACCTTGTTCATAAGTTGCAAATCCGTTCTGACCTACGATAGCATCGCCTTCAGAAGGAGTGAAGAGTGAGAGTGCCTGACTGAGGGACTGTGAAGCAAGGAGAGGAAAACCAATCCAGTTCCAGCCCTTGTGAAGTGGGATGCGGTCGGCAGGATTGAAGAATGGAGCATCGAAGAGATGTGAGGCATCCTCAAGCATATTCACCCTGTAAGACTGATATGGTGAGAGTGTTGCGAGAGAACCTGTCCAACCTAACTTCTCATCAAGGAAGAGTTCATCTGTCTGACTCATGATGGTGAGAGCACCTTCTGTGATGTCGGATGGAAGGATGTCGTAAGAGAGTGGGTGTGAAATCCAATTCCAGCCCTCGGTGAGTTCGAGGCGGAACTGATCTTCACGATCAGGAACTACCATCGTATCGTGGTAGAGGAAGTCAGAATACGATGTGAGTGTATTTGGATTATGGATAGTTGGCTGGTAGAGATGATAAATTTCAGCACCACCATCAGGATAGCGACCCACTGACTCCTGACCTTCGTGAGCAGAGTATGTGAGTGTGCTCTGCCATGAGCCATCGGCACTTGTAAGGATTACTTGCTGACCATCAACATTGCTGAGCTTGAAGTTGGTGTGAATCTCCTTATCAATATTGCTGCGCTTGCTTGCCCATACTACGAGATGTGAGTGTGGAGCAATGACAGTTTGCTGAATGTCGTTGGTAGGAATGTGGAACTTCTGAGGCTGAGAAGCATCATCAGTGAGGTACATACCCGCTACGTCAACTGGAGAGTCGGTCATGTTGTAGAGCTCTACCCAGTCGTCCTTCTTCCAGTAGTCTGTATTTAC
This sequence comes from uncultured Prevotellaceae bacterium, assembly GCA_937893145.1. GTDB lineage: Bacteria > Bacteroidota > Bacteroidia > Bacteroidales > Bacteroidaceae > Minthosoma. Next base: position 8,337 of record CALBJW010000171.1, read on the forward strand.
GTTGATTGAGTTGGATGCGCTGACCTCGTTGACACTTACAGGATTAGCAGGGAGAGCCTTGTAAGTTGCTGTGAGGGCAATGGTTCCTGTCGAAGGCATATCGTATGAAGGGGATGTCGATACAATAGTGCCTGTAGGGTCTTGCCAACCTGTGAATTCATATCCCATTGGTGCCTTTGCTGTAAGGGTGACAGGGGCATAGAGGTAACCATTGAACTCTCCTGTTGGTACGTCCTGACCATTGACGAGGATGCGAGCGTCAGGGATGTTGCTTGAGAGGTTTACTGGCTGACATGTAGTACCATATACTCCGAAGTTAGAATAATTTGAGAGAGCCTTCATCATGAGTTTCTTACGGCTTTCGGTAAGGATAGATGTGGACTCGTTGGCTGTGGTCCAAGGTTCAAGACCTTCAAGAGAGAGAGGATAATCTAAGCGTTCTGCCACTTCATTGATGATACGATGAGCACGAGGAATGTCGAACACACTACCAGCAACGATACTATAAGCATCTACAAACTGGCGACGGAATTCTGAATTCTTATTGAGGAGGTTAGTCCAAATCTCACAAGCATAATTACTTGTATTAGAACGCATACGAGAAATCTGCTGTTCATCAAAACGGAGAGTCTGGTCGAGGTCGAAGAGAACAAGGTGGAGTTTGCCATTGTTCTGGTCGATGAATCCCTTCATATTGTTAGTTGGCCAGTCGTCGCCACCGAGATAGAGCTGAACTGCCATATAATTGATGAACTCATCAACATCGAGACGACGTCTAATCTCTGCATAAGTATCTGGATTGGAAGCGTTAGCACTAAGGTCGCGCAACTCCTTTAGACGGTCTATTGTACCTGCCTTTACTGTCTGACCCGAACGGAACTCGAACTGGTCAACGAAGTCGGTATCAATACCATAGTTGGAATATGCAAAGTGCTTGTTGCTCGGTTCGCGAATGTTCATCATGCCCTGATAAACACCATTGACGAATACGTGTGTTGGCTGATAAGCAAGGGCATCAACATATAAGCCTGAAGAGATGATTACTTGGCACATAGCGGCATCCTTGAGGCGGCAGAGGAGGTCATTGCCACCATTGCGAATCTGGAGAGCCTTATGCTTGTTGAGTGGTTTGTCGTCAGGGAAGAATGAATAGTCAATGGAGTTCAGACCTTCATACTGCTTTGAAGCCTTGAGCTTGAATGAGAATGGATACCATGAACGACTCCATCCACCACTACGTTCCATATCTGTTTCTTGACTGATGAGACGTGTACCATCAACATCGATATACTCCATGTTGACTGGACGTTCCCAGTTCTGCTGCCAGTTGGTAGCGATGCCATTGCCCACATTACCACCAACAACACCATTTGTACCAGGTACGAAGACACCAATTTCATCATCGTAGAAGTTGACAGGGTCAGAAACTACAGAGAGGATTGGGAGTGTGTAATCCTTGTCGCGGAATATATAAGAATAAGTAGCCACAGGACTTGGAATGAGTCCAGTCTGGAAGAATCGTAAACGAAGCACTGTGTTTTGCTCAATCAAGAGCGAACCTGCAGTGGTTGAAGTGCCGTTAGTGAGTGTCGGTGTACTGCCATCAGTAGTATAGACGAGGGTTGCACCCTCCGGTATGTCAATGTTGATGGTAGTAGGAGCTGTAAGTATCTGACAATCATCCTCAACTACTGGCATTGGGAGGCGAGTAGAGAGAAGAGGTAGGAAGTCGGCAGAAGTGGCATTAGTAGCTCCTGGAGTTGGGTTTGATGTCAAAGCCCATGTGTCAGAACCGTCGGTTGTACGAGCATAAGATGTACGAGGTGCAAGAGCAGGGTAGTCCTGAGAGAGGAGGAGTTCGCCATTAGCATTATAAAGGTATATGCTACCTCCCTCGGTATTGAGTTTGAAGTCAACCTGTCGCGAGTCGCAATCGTTATGGTCGAACCAGATGGTTGCGAACGAATTTGCAGGTACCACACCACTCTTAAGACGGAACTTATTAGGAACTGCAGCATCATCAGTGATATAGAGACCTGTGAGTGCAACTGGGGTTGAAGTAGGATTATAGAGTTCGAGCCAAGAGCCATAGTTGAACGATGGGTCGATAAACATGTCGATGTTAGCTGACTGTACCTCATTGGCAAGGAGGTTGTGTGCATCACCATCGGCATTTATCACATTGACATTGAGGGTACGAATTCCCGCACCACCATCACAGATGATGCGAACGGTGTATGTTCCTGCAGTCTTGGCAGAGAGTGTGCCATCAGAACTTACGGTGAGTCCGGATGATGAAGAGAGGTATGTAAATGTCTTTACAGAAGCATCAAGAGGAAGTGCTGTGGCTTCAATCTTGCGTTTCTCGCCTACAGCAAGGGTAAGCGATTCGTATGGGAGTTCGATGTCATCAGCATAAACGAGGTCTGCCTTACCATAATAAGTAAGATGGAAATCGCCCCATGCGGTCCAGTCGTCCTTATATCCAGCATTCTTTTTGACACCAAGACGAAGAGAGCCGTTGGTTACATACACGAAGAGTTCGTTTTCGTACTCACCAGCTGCAAATGCCTCGATTGTACCTTCTGAACTGTGAGGTACAAAGCCAAATTCGCTTTCATAATCTCCGGTATGGGTAAAGGTTTGATGTGCAAAGTCGAATACCGAATGGATGCCTACGCTCTCGTTGTTTGCATAGAGTTTAGCATAGAGTTTTTCTGTACCATTGCGACGATTGATAGTAGCAAAGTCCTGTGTGTAGAGGGCAAACACTTTATTGTCTGCTCCACCATAAGAGTACTGACCATTAGAATCATAACGTCCATAACGGTAGAATCCGTTTGCTTGAACCTTATAGAGTCCGTCTGGTATATCATTTATAATCTGATAGATATCGAAATTAGCATATTTCTTGGAAGCACAACTTCCTACGCTATAATTCTTTATCTCGACTCCACCTAACCATCCGCCTGATGAACGGAAGTCAGGATTGGTGATGAGGTATGTAACATCAACTGGGTTGTCAAGTGACGCCTCAGGGATATCATCAATCACATCATCAGCTGGTCCGTGATAAGTGATTCGGAAATTATCGAAGAGAGTCCAGTCGTTCGCAACGAGTTCAGACTTTGTAACACCAATGACGAGTTGGTGGTTCTTCACGATGACGTCAACGGAATTGTGGGAATAGTAACCTCTACTCAGATAATATGCAGCTCCATCCATTTGGTTAGAAACATATCCGTATGTAGTGTTGACATCATTCTGGAAAAGACTGGCTTTAGTGCTCTTGTCGAAGATGGACATGAGTGGAGTGCGTGAGTTGTTAGCAAAAAGGTATGCTACGAGTTGTTCTGTGCCTGCAGCCCTCTTTGTTGCAGCATCCGCATAACCTCCATTGCGGTAGAATCCTTGAACAGATACCGTATAGCGTCCATTTGGCACGTCTTTAAGTGTCTGGTACACATCAAAGGCGCAGTTGAATTTTTCTGCCACCCAGTTGTCGTTGTTATCTGCAAGGTTTCTACCACCCAAGACTGGGTCACCCTGCCAGCAGACATCGGAATAGACGCGGTAGAAGTTTGGATTACTTATGAGGAACGAAGCATCGATTGGATTCTCTGCTGTTGCAGAATTAAGGTTTTCCTTGAGTTGTGAAGGATTGACCAGTTCCCACTCGTCAGCAAACGAATCACTCAATCTGCAATCGCCAGAGCCATCTACATAGAGATTGCCATTGGCATGACTTAAGATATAGTGGTTAGTACCGTCAACGCGAGTGAGTGTCCACTTGTCCTGACGAGTGAAGTCAACATAGAGTGAGATAGTTGAAAGTCCAACATAATGATCGGCAGGATTAGTGTTACGCAAATAATAAGTGCCATCAGGATTCTCATCAAAGTGGAACTTATCTGGAACATCAGATATTATTGCTTGTGTTGTGTATCGGTGACCACTACTGAGATACTTGCCAGTTGACACATGGCGAAGGTATGCATCCTCAGAAAACGAGAATTCACCAGGGATGTCTTCTGCTTTTTCGTCAACAGCACCATGATATGTGATTCGGAAATTATCGAAGATGACCCAGTCGTTCGTAACGAGTTCGGATTTCGAAACACCGATGGTAAGTTGATGGTTCTTTACGATTACTTCAACTGAGTTGTTGGAATAGTAGCCATTAACAAGATAATATGCAGCACCATCCATTCGGTTAGGAACATATCCGTAAGAGGTGTTTGCATCGTTCTCGAAGAGGCTTGTTGTGGTGTTCTTATCAAAGATAGACATGAGTGGAGAACGAGAATCGTTAGCATAAAGGTATGCAACGAGTCGTTCTGTGCCTGCAGCCCTCTTGGAAGCAGCATCCGCATATCCTCCATTACGATAGAAGCCTTGAACGGATACCGTATAACGGCCGTTTGGCACGTTATTAAGCGTCTGATACACATCAAAGGCTGTATTAAATTTCTCTGCTACCCAGTTGTCCTCGATGTCACCAACAGAGCGACCGCCCAAGGCTGGTTCACCTTGCCAGCAGATGTCGGTGTTAACACGATAAAAGTTTGGATTTTTAATGAGGAATGACGCATCCACAGGATTCTCTGGTGTGGCAGATACGAGTTTAGACTTGAGCTGAGATACATTGATGATTTCCCACTCGTCTGCATCTGTCAAACTTGGACTACAGTTGTTGAAGTCATTAACATGCAGGTATCCCCTTGCGTGTTGGATAGTATAGCGATTAGTATCGTCAACAGGTGTGATAGTCCAAGCGTCCTTCGAATTCATGTCAACATAGAATGATGTGACAGAGAATGATAAGTATAGACCACTTGGATTAGTATTCTGTATGCAGTAGGTACCGTCTGGATTTTGTTCAAAGCGGAACTTATCCGGAACGGTCGAAACTGTTGCTTGAGTGGTATATTTATGACCACTACACAGGTATAATCCTGTTGGCACATGGCGCAAACAAGCATCCTCAGACAATGAGACGTTTGTGGATATTTGAGCTGACATTGATGCCTGATAGAATGAGAACAGGAAAGTGAGAATGAGAAGAGTAATACTCTTGTTTTTTTGTTCAATCATCATATTTTGACTTTAATGGTTTATACTTAATTAATACTTAAATGGAGGAACGAAAGATTGCCTTTGCGAGTTATAGTAATTTTTTCATTCAATTTCTTTGGATTAATAAAATATAGAGAGTTAGTTTTACACTTATTGTTTAGTTTGCAAATTTACAATAAATGTTTTAAAAAACGAAATTATATTAGTATTAATGTATAAAGACAAACCCAAAAACTCGATTGATAGCATTTTTTTGAGGTTAAAATGCTATTATCATATTACAATTGCGTTTATTAGCACCACCAACTCCATGCTCCACCAAAGCAGAGTGATGAACAAAAAGGTTAGTTTTTTTGGTTCCAAACATCCATCATTCTACCAAAATGACCGTAAGTGCTTGATATATAGGATATAAGTTTGGTAGAGTGTTGCTCAAACACTCTACCAACTCTCTACCAACACTCTACCAACATCTTATGCTGGGACGTATGTCAAAACATTTGCCAATTTCGAAGACAGGTAGAGTGTTGGTAGAGAGTTGGTAGAATGTTTGGATAACATTCTACCTGTGTTTAGACCTTAAGAATCAGTTAGTTAATGCCGATTTGGTAGAGTGTTGGATGTTTTTGCAGAAAAACTCAAAAAAGTATGTGATAATGTTCGTGTAGTTGTGAGCATTATTGTTGCTGTCCGTCCCGACGGACATCCTCTCTTTTCCTTAACTTTATGCTTGTCCGTCTGCACGGACTTTTATTAAATTAACGTGATTGATATGAGAATTGTTTGTTATCAGATACAACATTTTTGGTGGTTCAAAATCAAATACTTCGCAAAAATTATTTGCAATTGAATAATTTTATGTAATTTTGTCTTCGTTAAGCATAGCGATAATAGTTTATGTTTAGAATAAGAAACCATACATTGTCAATATACTCTCATATATTATGCAATTCAAAGACAAAGTAGTAATAGTTACTGGTGGTGCACAAGGCATAGGTAAGTGCATCACAGATGAGTTCAGGAAAGAAGGTGCTCATGTTTGTGTTATAGACAAACAGGAGGGCGAACATTTTGTTGGCGACTT
>CALBJW010000172.1 GCA_937893145.1 uncultured Prevotellaceae bacterium
GTCTAAAATCATATCTGAGAAAGGATTATGAGAACCTCTATACCATAGACCTCATCTGCATGGGTATTCCGTCCTATGTGGTATGGCAGAAATACCTCAAGGCATTCTTCGCTGGAGAAACTATCAAGCATGTCAATTTCAAAGAAAAGAGTATCGGTTGGGATTCTTTCTGTTTCAGGGTGGACACAGATACACGAACCTTCAAAGAAAGAGGTATGCAAAACCTATACCTCCGTTCCATGTTCCTTTCTTGGAATATGCGACCTTCATGTTTTCAATGTCCATTTAAGAAGACAGAACGTATAAGTGACTTTACACTTGCTGATGCATGGGGCGTATCGAAGTCAACGCCACAAATCAATGACAATAAGGGACTATCTTCTGTTGTAGTTCATAGTTCTAAGGGCTTACAACTATGGAATGAACTAAAAGACCGCATCCAAAGCATTGAGGTTACTATAGATGAAATTGCAAAAGGTAATAGTAATCTTATTAGCAACAAAACTCAAACAGGAGATCGCAAGCTATTCTATAGCATGCTTGAACATAATCCCCAAGATGCATTCGTTAAGTTGTGCACAGAAAAGAAACCGTCAAAAGTAAATCGCATGTTAAATATAATAGAGAAGGGTGTTAAGAAACTTTTATCTCCCAGTTTCTGGCTCATTAACTTTAAGAAATACCATGAGCTTTATGATTACGACATGAAGTTCAACGCTTCGTTCCGTGGGCATAAAACACTTAGTAAGAATGAACTTCAGTTGCCACAGATTAAGTACCTCAAATACTATCGAATGGCGCAAGCTACGAAGGGCTCCATCTGGGGAATGTTTTATATGCATAAGCTTGTCAAGTATAGTTACTATACAGGCATCCAGCTTCATGAACACATGAATCTCCCCAAGGGCTTAATAATTGGTCATCCTGGTACAATTATCATCAACGGTCAGACTACTTTCGATGGCAATGTCATGATGACTCATGGTGTTACTATTGGGCGTGATATCAGAGGGAAACGTGCTGGAGCTCCCCACTTTGGAAAGAACGTTTGTATACGTTGCAACTCAACCGTGGTTGGGGGTATAAATATTGGCGATGACGTGCTTATTGCTCCTAACACATTCGTGAATTTTGACGTTCCTGCGCACTCTATTGTGATTGGCAATCCAGCCACAATTCATCATAGAGAAAACGCAACAGAAGGTCACATAGGTAAAGTTGAAGAATAATGATTATAGCCACAATCATCATAGTATTATTCATTTTTGGATACCTTCTTGTGAACATCTTATATAAGCAGACAAATGCTTATAAGAATCAGTTCCTTCCAGCAAGAAAGCAGTTGCAGGGAGTTCCCCACAATCTGCAATTTGTGAATTTCGGAAGCACATATACAATGTATGCTTTCAATTCCTATGACGAATTGCAGTTAAATGGATTCTCTTTCGCTATGGAAGCCCAAAGCCTTGAGATAGATAATGTGCTTCTCCATAAGTATGCAGATCATATTCAGGAAGGCGCGACAGTTGTCTTTGGACTTGCTGCATGTGTTGCCTATTATAGGTATTCCATGGTTACTAACAAGGATCTTTATTATGAACTACTCAACAAAACAGAGATTCTTTCATATAGCACAAAGTTGTCTGTAAAGCACAACTTTCCAATTATGCCAAAAACATGGAGAAGAATTAAAAGCCTCATAAAAGATGCTGACGAGAAAAAGGATGTAGTAGAGAACTTTCCTCTGACATGTACTGAGGCAAAGGCAAAAACGAATATGAAATCCATGGCTGATGGATGGATCAATCTGTTTAAGCTAACTAACTTGAAGGAACCAACAGACAGAAAAGCCAATTTGGATAATCAGGGGGTTAATGCAGATCTTCTCAAATCTATGATTGCTTTCTGTAAGAACCGCAAGTGGAATCCCGTGTTTGTCATCACACCATTCTCTGCTGAACTCAATCAGTATTTTGATGAACCATTTGTGCAATCTGCGCTTTACAAGCTAATGGAACCATCAGTCAAGGAATTCAATGTTCCAATCTGTGACTATAGGTCACATGAAGCTTTCCAACATGATAAAGCATCCTTCATAGATGGTGGTTTTAGAATGAGTAAATATGGTAGCAAAAAGTTCATGCGCTTGCTGTTATCAGACCTACAAGGTCAAACATATACAAATGAAAATCTCATAAAACAATGAGCATATTAGGTAAACTTAAAAAAGCACTCACTTATACCGCAATACGTCCTATGGTATATAACGAAGAGTTGCTTCAGGCATATTCCACCACGAGCATAGTTGGCGGAACCCTAAAAGGCAAGACTGCAGTGGTGACTGGTGCAACGAGCGGCATAGGATATTCCACAGCACAACGATTGCTGAATGAAGGCTGCAATGTAATTATAACAGGACGAAACGAGGAGAAACTAAAAGACTCAGTTGCTCATCTTCATCATAATGAGGGCATTTCAGTTGGTTATATTGTAATCGACCAACTTAATCCCGATAGTGTCAAGAATGGTGTAAAGAAAGCCTTTGTGGGCTCCACAGTTGACCTGTGGGTCAACTGTGCCGGAATTTTTAAAAATACAGATAGGGCTCGAAAATTCAGAGGTTTAGACTCTGAGACCTACTTCGAGGTTGTTAACACGAACCTCAAAAGTACCGTCCTTGCAACTCGCCTTGTAGCTGAACAGATGATAGAGAAAGGTATTTATGGACAGGTGATAAATGTAGCATCCATTTGTGGTTTTACAAATCATTTTGGTTATACCCCATATGGTATTTCAAAGACAGGAACTATAGAATATACTCGCCTACTTGCAGGTGAGTTTGGAGGGAAAGTTTCAATAATTGGAATTGCTCCTGGTTCGGTAGCGACACGTATGGGTACAACTGGTTTTGGAAAGAATGTGGCAGGTAGTAGTGCAGTCACTAAACATGTCGGCTTACCAGAGGAAATAGCTTCGACTATCGCATTCCTTGCTTCTCCAGTGGGCAAACATCTTAATGGTCAAACAATTCTCGCATCTGCGATGGAAACAGTATAGGGATATGAGCATACTTAGTAAGATTAAGAAATTGATAGGCAAAAAGGTTTATATAGAGCCAATTGTCGATTACAATAGATACACGGATTCCGAGAAAAGTTTTGCTGGTGGTTCACTTGCCGACAGCAATGTTTTGATAGTTACAAATACAGAGCCTTCAGCAGACATAAAAGAGCAATTCTCCATTAATGAGAAAGCCACTATTGCGATAATTACTACTGATGGATTACTAAATCAAGATACAATTCATAAGGCTGGCAAGAATCTGATTGGACCTTTTACACATATTATTAATATATATAAGAAAGATACATCTGACCTGCTAACAGTAGATTGCAAATATCCAGAGTCAGATGAGATGTATCGGGTCTATCAGTGGTTACAGGAAGAAGTGAGCTACCTTGTTTCACTCAATCAATATGCTTCTATTTGTACAGCATATATTGGAGACGGAACCCAGTATTCAGATGTTCTCAGCAAGAATATGGACATGTGTATCCGGGGACTTGGTGAAGTAATGGGTAATCACATCATTATCAATAATGGCATAGTTGCATCTTCATCTGTCCCTATGCAGGAGATTATTAACTCAGCCATATATTTGAGCAGCAAGTATGGTCAGATCATGACAGGAGAAGTGTTACATCTAAAATAGATATAAATGGCAAATTCACGTACAAAGAATTCTGTCCTGAATATGGCAACCAGTGTGGCAATACGCGTATCCACACTCATCTTGTCATTTGTTAGTCGTACAGTCTTCATTTACATATTAGGG
>CALBJW010000173.1 GCA_937893145.1 uncultured Prevotellaceae bacterium
ATACTTACACACTCTCTAACGGTATGATTGCTCCTGATGGTACTGCTCCAACAGTAGCATTCTTCAATGCTGGCTACTACCTCAATAAACTTGAGTTCGTTGTTCCTGAGGATGGTACAGTAACTATCGGTCTTTCTAAGAAGGACATCTTCCCTAACGACTACGAAGTAGTAGGTGAGTGGCGTCTCTATCGCCTCCCAGATGCTGCTGAAATCACAGAAGAAGACTACACAGACTTCATCGTGAACAACAACTTCGACCCTGCTCGTGGTTCAAAGGACGCAGGTACAATCGAGGGTTGGACTACAACTGCAATGAACGGTTACAAGCAGAACTCATGTTCTTACAACCGTGCTGCATTCGAACTCAACCAGACTATCAAGGGACTCCCTGAAGGTACTTATAAGGTGACAGTTCACACTTACTATCGTGCTGGTTACTGGAACGATGAAGAGGCTCACATCGCAAATGGTGAAGAGACTCACCTCACTACTCTCTATGCTCAGACAGCAGACGAAAAGTATTCAGTTCCTGTAATGAACCTCACAGAAGGTGCAGTTGCTCCTGCAGATGTTCCAGAAGGTTGTGGCAATACTTACACACTCTCTAACGGTATGATTGCTCCTGATGGTACTGCTCCAACAGTTGCATTCTTCAATGCAGGTTACTACCTCAATGAACTCTTCTTCTATGTAGGTGCAGATGGCACAGTAACTATCGGTCTTTCAAAGAAGGATATCTTCCCTAACGACTACGAAGTAGTTGGGGCATGGAACCTCTACTACTATGGTGCTGGCAATAATGTAGAAGAACTTGCTACAGACATCCAGAACATTGAGGCTCCAACAGCTCTTGAGATGGCAGCTCCTGTTGCTTACTATTCTATCTCAGGTGTTAAACTCTCAGCTCCACAGCAGGGTGTAAACATCGTGAAGATGAATAATGGCAAGGTAGTTAAGATTTTCGTTAAGTAAGACGGTTTATAGGTTTATGAGTTTATATGTTTAAGCATAACAATAGACTCCTAAACAGATAAACACACAAACTAAATAATAGGTGGTGAATCGAAAAAGGTTCATCACCTTTTTATTTTTAAAACAAAATCAGTACCTTTGCAAAGTTATGAATATCTATCGCGACATAAGAGATGTACTTATCAGGGAGTACGATGCTGGTGAAGCTTCTGCTATCGCCTTCTTGCTATTGGAAGAGGTGGCAGGCATGAGTCGTTCCCAGGCATTGATGGGCGATGATTATCCTCAGCGTGATGAGTTGCTCCACATGGCTGAACGCATAGCAAAAGGTGAACCAGTTCAGTATGTGGTAGGCAAGGCTGAATTTTGTGGATTGACATTCCATGTTGAACCTGGTGTGCTTATCCCTCGTCCCGAAACCGAAGAACTTGTTGAGGCGGTTGAGTTGCAGAATGCACAAGCCGTGCGGGTAGTAGATATTGGAACAGGAAGCGGTTGCATTGCTATCTCTCTCTCCAAGAAATTCCCTGATGCAAAGGTGGAAGGGTGGGATATAAGTGATGATGCACTGCGAATAGCCAAAGGAAATGCTGAATTGAACGAGTCGAATGTGTGTTTCCACAAGGTGGATGTCCTTTCTGTTTCTCCATCGGAAGCCCTTTCTCTTGCAGAAGGCAAAAGGGTGGATGTCATTGTTTCCAATCCACCTTATATATGTGATAAGGAGAAGTCTGACATGGAACGTAATGTTCTCGACCACGAACCCCACCTTGCTCTCTTTGTGCCGGATGAAGACCCATTGCTCTTCTATCGTAAGATTGCAGAACTTGGAGTTGAAATCCTTTCGACAGGTGGCAGACTCTATTTCGAGATTAACAGAGCATACGGAAGGGAAACAGTTCTTCTGCTCGAAGGATTGGGATACTCGAATGTGCAGCTCGTACAGGACCAGTTTGGAAATGACCGAATGGTCTGTGCAATAAAAATGTAGTTTTTTCGTTAATATTAAGTATGAAACGATTCTTATTTTTATCTCTTATGTTGGTTCTGGGCATAGTGTCTGCTATGTCTGCCAACGATGAAGGATGGACTATATATGCTTCGTACCACAATCCAACAAAGGCGGTACGGATGAATGGTCGTATCTATGTGCTTGCAAACGGTGATATCTTCAGTTATGACCCGGAGGACAAAAACGTTGAACTATACGATAAGGCTGGAGGTTTGCGTGACTTCGGCATCTACGATATTGCGTATTGTGCAGCAACAAAGTCGTTAGTGTTGCTTTATGCAAATGGAAATATTGATATCATCAATTCGCAGCATAAGTTACTTAACCTCACAGACCTCAAGACAAGTTTTGCGAATCCTGAGCTTCACGAACTATCCATATCGGGCAATGAGGCATTCATCTCAGCAGATAATATGCTCGTGGTTCTCAACTTGAAGGACTTCTACTTTGTCAATACCTACAAGTTTGAAGGGATAGTGCGCCAGAGTGTGGCAAATGCAAAGGCTATATATGTTAAGACAGCCAAAGGCACATACTATGGTGACCGTTCAAAGAACCTCCTCAACCCTGCAAACTGGGAGTTGAAGTCGGATGCGAGTCTTGCAAACGATGAGTTGTATCAGTCGCTCGAAAATGAGAACAAGTCGGATGCAGCACTTCTTGAATCAGTCAAGAATCTCAATGTAAACAGTCCTATTCGCAACTATTGCTACAAACTCAACATGATAGGAAAGCGCTTGCTCGTGGCTGGTGGTAACTTCTATTACCCAGAGGTTGATTATCCAGGTACTGCAATGAAGTTTGAGGATGGCAGATGGACCGCTTTCGATGAGACTCTTCCAATCGCTGAGGTTGGTGCTAACACATATCTCAATGTAACAGATGTGGTGCAGGATCCTAACGACTCTGAGCATCATTGGTTGGGAACAAAGCGTTCGGGTATATATGAGTTCAAGAACTACAAGATGGTTAACCACTACTCATTACACAACGCTCCCCTCACAAGTATTCTTCCTGACAACCCAAATGCACAGAATTTCGTGCGTACTACAGCCTTGAACATAGATAAGTCGGGCAATCTGTGGATGTGTAACAATGAGACAGACACTATCATCAAGATTATGAAGCCAAACAAGACGTGGGTAAAGTATTACTACTCAGAACTTGAAGGCAAACCAACATGGGACAATACATATTTTGATTCTCGTGGTTGGGCTTGGATGAATTGTCGTCGTTCAACCAACGCATTTGGTGCTTCGGGCATCTTTGTTCTTGATACCAACGGAACCATCGACAACACTCGTGATGACAGGCATCACTACATCAGTTCCTTCACTAATCAGGATGGTAAACTATATGCTCCAGACCTCTGGTACTGTGTTGTTGAAGACCTTAACGGTGCTATGTGGGTAGGAAATACAGAAGGTGTCTTCATGGCTGAGAATGTGGATGAAGTGTTCAAGAATGGTTTCTCATTCACTCAGATAAAAGTTCCTCGCAATGATGGAACAGACCTTGCCGACTACCTACTTACAGGTGTGCCTATCAAGTGTATAGCTGTAGATGGTGCTAACCGCAAGTGGATAGGAACAGTGAACAACGGTGTCTATCTCATCAGTGCTGATGGACTTGAGATTCACGAGCATTTCACAAAAGACAATTCCCCTCTCATCGACGACCAGATAAACGACATCGCTATCAATGGTGAAACAGGTGAGGTGTTCATTGCCACTCCAAGTGGACTCTGCTCGTACAGAGGCGATGCTACTGATGCTGAGACAACGCTTGAGAGCAATAACCTCAAGGTTTTCCCTAACCCTGTTCGTCCAGAGTACAACGGTGATGTTCATGTCACAGGACTTGCATACAATACCGATGTGAAGGTTGTTAATGCGGGTGGCAAACTCGTTTATAGTGGCACAAGCAATGGTGGTCAGTTCAACTGGAATTGCTGCTACAAGACTGGTCAGCGAGTAGCATCAGGTGTTTATTATGTTCTCTGCACTGATGAAGTAGGCAAGAAGGGAGCATGTGCTAAAATTGTGATTGTTAATTAGGAGACCTACCCCCAGCCCCTCCCTGTAGGGAGGGGAGTAGATACTAAGATAAACTTGAGATGTTATGGATAAGAAAATAGAGAAGAATATAGATAGCAATACTACCTTTATGTCTGTAACCACTCCCCGCCCTAACAGGGAGGGGCAGGGGGAGGGTCTGGTTAGTGTTCTTCTTTCTATTCTTATTCCCACATACGACTATACTTGTTATCAGCTTGTCTATTCCCTTCATGAACAAGCTGAGGCACTTGGCATCACATACGAGATTATCGTGGCAGAAGATGGAAGCAAGTCGCCTGTCAGCATTATCGCTAACCACAAGATTATCGACCTCTCGAATTGTCGTCATCTTATTCGCAAGGAGAATGTCGGTCGTTCAGCTATCCGTAATATCCTCATGGACGAAGCACAGGGCGAATTATTTATCATGATGGACTCGGACGGTAAAGTTGTGCGTGATGACTTCTTGAAGAAATACCTTGATGCAGCTGAGGACCACGATGTGGTGAGTGGAGGAGTGAAGTGCATGGATGTGTGCTACGACCCACATAAGCAGTTGCGCTGGAAATACGAAAAGCAATACGAGGATGCACATGGCTACATAGGAGAACAGTTCCGTTCTTCGTGCTACCTTGTCACTCGTGAAGTAGCGGAAAAGGTTCGTTTCGATGAGCGCTACAATCAGTATGGTTTTGAAGATGTGCAGTACGGTAAAGACCTCGCAGCAGCGGGTTATGCCATCTTCGGTATAGACAATCCTATCGAGGCACGCGACCTTGATGACAATGAGGATTTCTTGAAGAAGACCGAAGATGCACTCCGTTCGGCTCATCTCTTCCGTAATGACATCGGTAAGGAAGTGAGGATAGTGAATATCTCAGAGAAGATAAAGTTCATGAAACCAATCTTCGCACTCTTCTTCTTCCTCTTCAAACGATTGATGCGAGCAAATCTCGTGTCGAAGAACCCAAATATAAATATCTTCCAACTCTATAAACTCTGCTATTACTCTACACTGAATGATAGCAATGACAAAATCTAATTACTTATGAAACTCGTATTCCTTACAGGTGCTGGCATGTCAGCTGAGAGCGGCATCAGCACATTCCGTGATAGTGGTGGTCTCTGGGAACAGTATCCAGTAGAGGCTGTAGCAAGTATTCAGGGCTATATGCAGGACCCTGAGCTCGTCATTCGTTTCTACAACGAGCGTCGCCGCCAGTTGCCTACTGTTGAACCATGTGAAGGTCATCGCCTTGTGGCAAGTCTGGAGGAGAAGTATGATGTGACTGTTGTCACTCAGAATGTAGATAACCTTCACGAGAGGGCTGGCAGCCACGATGTCATTCACCTTCATGGCGAACTGATGAAAGCCACATCGACCAGGGAACCGAACAATCCAAATTGCATTGTGACACTTCCTGAAGACAACCTCGACATCAAGATTGGTGACAAGGCAAAGGATGGAAGCCAGTTGCGTCCATTCATTGTGTGGTTCGGTGAGAGTGTTCCAATGATTGAGCCTGCCATCATGAAGGTTTACGAAGCCGATATCCTTGTGGTCATCGGCACTTCCCTCAATGTCTATCCTGCAGCAGGACTTCTCGCTTATGCAAAGAGGGATTGCAAGATTTATCTCATCGATCCAAAGGAAGTGAACTACGACTCTCGTCTTGATATCACACACATCATGAAGGGTGCATCTGAGGGAATGAAGGAACTGATAGAAAAATACTTGTAAAGCCCCCTTCCAACCTCCCACTTTTATCCTATTGAACCGTACAAAATCTTAATTGTTAATTCTTTTGCGCTCCTTCCTCATTAACATATTTATCTTTAGCGCTATCATCCTGTGCTTGCTCATCCCCTCGGAGATATATGTCGAGGGGATGCCTAATCCTGCTCGATACAAACACGAGTGGATGAGCCAGCACAGCGAGGATGTGCAAACCCTTATACTCGGAAGCAGCCATACCTATTATGGCATATCGCCCGATTCGCTTGGTGAAGGCGCATTCTCTCTTGCACTCGTTTCGCAAACCTATCAGTACGACCTCTATCTCCTCAAGCATTACTCCATGCCACGGCTTCGAACACTCATCCTCCCGTTCTCCTATTTCTCCATGTGGGAAGATGAGTCGAACATGTACCCTCCCGACATCTCACGCTATCGCATCTACATGGATTGCGATAACCATAGTCGATGGAGCGAGTACGGATTTGAGTTCTTCAATACCAAGGCATTCGTCGAAAAACTCAAAAGTCTATATACCCCCCCCACCGAGACATGGAGCGAGAAGGGTTGGGGTACTAATTACACCTTTGAGAGTCGACCCGAACCTTGGGACAATGGTGCAGAACGAGCTAAGAACAATACCTATACCGATACCACCGTTGTATCAGCCAATCGCATTTACCTGTCTTCCATCTTCCGCTTTTGCAGAGAGAGGGGAGTGAAGGTCATCCTTGTCACTACTCCCGTATCCTCCACCTTCCTTGAGAGCGAGGACCCACGGCAGGTAGCTATCAATAATGAAGAACGGGATAGACTGCTTGCAATCTATCCCGAAGTCCTTTATCTAAATCTTGAGTCCGACTCACGCTTCCATGATGAGCATTTCCATGATGCCGACCATCTGGACACTGACGGAGCTCGTCTTCTCACCTCATTGCTATCTGAATACTGCTCTTCTGAATGATGGTAATGATATATTCCTTAGGCAGTTCGAGTTCTATCAGTTCATCAGCAAAGAGGTTGCCATCGTAGAATATGTGTAGGCGGTAGGTACCTACCTGTGGAGCCCAGAACTGGCTCAACTTATTGTGAATCTCATATTCTTCATCTGCCCCAATCGTTATGCCTTGATACTGCAGATAGAAGCTGTGTCCTCCTTCATCCAGACTCTCCATCAGGAAGAAAAGTCTGCCTGCCATCTCTGGACCGTGATTCTTCAATCGAATCGAATAGTCGGGTGCAGTGGCATTGATGAGCATATCAGGAATGTCAAAGTCCTCAAGGGTGAGGTAAGCAGTCGAAGCCGTGTCGCTTGAGAGAGTAACATCATTCTCCTTTATCGTAGCAATCAGATAGTTCGGAGTACCAGCCGTAGTCTTTGCCTCGCGCCATTCCTTACCTCCATCGAGTGCGTTGTCCCTAAACATCGGAACGATGGTATAGGTGCCATCTGCCACATCCTTCGGAATGCTCACCGAAAGTGAATCTGTATATGTAGAGTCGTCCACCTCCTCCAGCACGAAGTCGTGCGTATAGGTGTATATTGGACATACTATCTTGCCGTCTTTCTGGAGCATGAGCGACACGGAGTCGTTGAGCAGGTTCCATCCCATGTTACTCATGTCGTGAACCGTAATCTTCACGTCCTCGCGTTCATACTTTGGTTTTTGCCTTATGCTGTCTGTAATGGCTGCAAGATACTGAAAAGCAAAGTTATGGCGCTCTATTCCAGTAGCCTTCTCGTGTACCTCAGGCATCAGACCGATGATGAACATCTGCAGGTAGTTCATTCCGTTTTCCGGACTCTGAGGGTCGTACCATTCTGGTTGGTATGGCACCATATTAGGCAAGTATGTATATGTGTTGTCATCGCCTCCAGGATTGCCCCAGCAGGTGTGAAACCAGTCCCTCTCATCATATCCATCTATCACGAAGGCATGTCCACCATTCTTGTTGTACCCAGAGATAAGCACTGGTCTGCCTTCTGCCAGTTCCTGTTTCAGGATGAGAGTGATTTCTTCAAGTGTATAGAAGTCGCGGAAGAGCATCTGCAGACCTCTGTCATATCCGAAGTAGTCTGCCATTGCGATAGCCTGGTCCAGACACTTCGCTCCACTCGAATATGCTCCGTAGCGCATATTCACACTTATTCCGCAATCGCTGCTCAGCAGGGCAATAGCATCAGCCTGCTTCTGCGTGTACTTTCCCTCCTCGTATCGGTCCAGAATATTATTCCAGTCGTAGGTATGTTCACTGAAGTTGGCTGTCAGAGTCTGCTTACATCCTGTCGAGTCGGTATAGGTGTGTGAACCACGCCCTGTGACTGGCCATTTCCAGTAGTTCATCACCTGTGTCATGGCAGTAGCGATGCATCCCACCACACACCTCTCGCCCGTGCTGTCCATCGGGCAGAAGTTATTGTTTGGAGCATACTGGTCCCACACATCCTTCAACAGTGGTTCCACCTTATCAGGCAGTCCTAACTGTGTAATGTAGTGGCGGCTACTCTTCCTTATCAGGCGTTGTGCCGCAGTTTCACTCACGAAAGTCTCTGTTATCAGAAACAAAATGATAAGTATGAATACATTTCTTTTCATTCGCCGAAATCCAATTCTAATTGTTTATTGCCCAACAGATTGAAGCTCATTCTGTGGTATGGTGTTGTGCCGTATTCCTTTATTGCCTCTCGGTGTGCCTTAGTAGGATAACCTGCATTCTTATCCCAACCATACATAGGATATTCCTTATGCAGATCCTTCATGTAGTCATCACGATAAGTCTTTGCAAGGATGGAGGCTGCCGCAATGGATAGGTACTTGCCATCACCCTTCACGATGGTGGTGTGAGGGATAAGGCCCGACTTATTGTATGGATAGAAGCGATTGCCATCTATGATGAGGTATTCTGGTCTCACCTTGAGTCCATCTATGGCTCGGTGCATGGCAGTAATGCTTGCTCGCAGAATGTTCATCTCATCTATCTCTTGTGGAGTGACAATACCGATAGCCCAAGCAATGGCATCACGCTCAATCTCCTCACGCAGAGCATATCTCTGCTTCTCAGTCAACTTCTTCGAATCGTTCAACCTCTCATTCTGATAGTCGGGTGGAAGGATAACCGCTGCCGCATACACGCTACCTGCCAATGGACCACGACCTGCCTCGTCGCATCCCGCTTCTATGACTCCTTCCTTGAAGAAAGGGAGAAGCAGACCAGCTCCTTGCAGACCTACCCCCTGCCCCTCCCTGTTAGGGAGGGGAGTGGTTACTGACATAAAGGTAGTATTGCTATCTATATTCTTCTCTATTTTCTTATCCATAACATCTCAAGTTTATCTTAGTATCTACTCCCCTCCCTTTTAATGGGAGGGGCAGGGGGAGGGTCTGCATGGTCTCTTATTCTTGTATATAAATATGCTGAACTCTCGTACTTATTCCCGTCAATATCTCATACGGTATTGTTCCTACCACATCGCTGAGAACTGTGACAGGCAGTTCATCTCCGAAGATGATGGCGTGGTCACCTACCTTGCAGTTGATGTCTGTCACATCAATCATGCACACATCCATGCAGATGTTGCCCACATAGTCTGCCTTCTGACCATTGACCAGACAGTAGCAGTTGCGGTTTGAGAGGTGGCGGTCCAATCCGTCGGCATAGCCGATAGGGATGGCTGCGATGCGTGAGTCGCGTGTGAGGGTTGTCTTGCGGCTGTAGCCTATAGAGTCGCCTGTTGGCACATCACGAATCTGCAGGATGGTAGTCTTCAGCGTAGCCACATTGTTAAGCATGGCGTTGTTGCGTGGGTTGATGCCGTAGAGTCCAAGTCCGAGTCGCACCATGTCGAGGTGGTACTGAGGGAAATGCTCGATGCCTGCTGAGTTGCAGATGTGGCGAAGTATCTTGTGCGAATAGGCTGCCTGCAGTTGTTTGCTACCCATGTCGAAGAGTCGGAACTGATTGTGTGAGAACTCATCAAACTGGTCTCCATCACTACCTACAAAATGACTGAACACCGAACAAGGTACGAGTGCTGTCTGTCGGGTGAGACGGTCGATGAGTCGAGGCATATCCTTCTCAGGGTCGAAACCAAGTCGGTGCATACCCGTGTCGAGTTTGATGTGAACAGGGAAGTTAGTGATACCCTCCTTCTCTGCTGCGTGGATAAGTGCTTCGAGCAGTTCGAACGAGAATACTTCTGGCTCAAGACGGTAGTCGAAGAGCATCTTGAAGGAAGTCATCTCTGGGTTCATAATCATGATGTTGCTCGTGATGCCCGCCTTACGGAGGTCAGCACCTTCATCTGCCACTGCCACAGCAAGATAATCGACACCAGCATCTTGTAGCGTCTTACTTGTTTCGAGCGAACCAACACCGTATGCACTTGCCTTCACCATGCACACCATCTTTGTTTCGGGTTTCATGAACTGGCGGTAGTAAGCCACATTGTTGCGAAGGGCGTTGAGGTTCACTTCGAGGATGGTCTGATGCACCTTGAGAGTGAGGAGGTCGGTCAATTTGTCGAAGCGGAAACGGCGAGCTCCCTTGATGAGGATGAACTCATCACGAAGATTCTCAAACAGACTGCTTGCTATGAGTTCGTTTGTGGTGCGGAATGCGTGATGCTCCATTGGGAAGTATTCGGCACATTCGCTTATCTCCTCGCCCACAAGTATCACCTTCTCTATTCCGCGTGAGTCAGCCATCTGTGCCACACGACTGTAGAGGCTGCGTGGCGATTCGCCTGTCTGGAGGATATCTGAGAGGATGAGTGTGCGATGCTGACGACGCGTCTCAGGACGACGGCTCATGAAGTCGAGAGCTATGTCGAGCGAGTGTTCGTCGGAGTTGTATGAGTCGTTGATGAGAGTGCATCCATGCTTGCCATCCTTCACCTCAAGTCGCATGGCCACTTGTTCGAGGCGTGACATACGACGACAAAGTTCATCGATGTCAAACTCTGGGAAGAGTGTCATCACGGTTGAGAAACAAGTGATGGAGTTCTCGATGGCAGCATCATCAATGAAGTTGAGTGTGTATTTGCCCACCACCTCGTTCACGCCTACAGCTCCAAAGGTCTCGTCCTTGCCTGACTGAGGAATGGAGAAATAGACCGTAGCCTTCTGGTTGTCCTTCTCTATGTTGCGTATGTCGAGTTTCACGCGTTCAACGCAGTCTGGCAGGAGCGATGCGCAACGCTGAATCGTTGAACTTTTGGAGTTGATGACTACCTGCTGGCAGTTCTTGAAGAGTTGCATCTTCTCGTTGCACTTGATGTCGTACGAGAGGAAGTTTTCCTGGTGTGCAGCACCGAGGTTAGTCATCACACCGATAGTAGGTTTTACAATCCTTTCCAACTTCTCCATTTCGCCAGGCATACTTATACCTGTCTCGATGATGGCGATGTCGTGGTGGTTGTTCATGAGCCACACGCTGAGAGGCACTCCGACCTGTGAGTTGTAGCTGCGAGGCGAACGACACACATTGTAGTCTGGACTAAGAATTTGGTAGAGCCATTCCTTCACCGTTGTCTTGCCGTTTGAACCTGTGATGGCAACGACAGGCATCGAGAACTGACTTCTGTGGTAAGCCGCCAGAGTCTGTAAGGCCTGTAGGGTGTTCTTGACTATCAGGAAGTTGGCATCAGGGTGAAATTCCCATTCTTCAGTGCGAGCATGTTCGCGACTATCCACCACGAAGTTTCTCACACCTCTGCGATACAACTCCTCAATATACTTATGACCATCATTCTTCTGTGTCTTGAGGGCAAAGAAGAGGGTCTCTTCTGGGAAACACAGCGAACGGCTGTCTATGAGGAGCCAGTTAATGGTCATCTCCACTGTGCCAACTCGCTCTGCTCCTATTACCCTTGCTATGTCTGAAATCTTATATTGCATGATATTTGTTCCTTTTTATTTTCTGCAAATTTACGAAGATTTTTTGACATAGAAAAGTATTGGTCAACATAAAATATGTTGAAAACATCATAATTATCCTTTTCTCTATTTTTGTGTACTGCAAGTTTGAGCAAAGTCTTCCGCAAGAATGAGGTCATTCTTCCGCAAGTTTGACCTCATTCTTGCGGAAGAGTTGCCTCAATCTTCAGTATGTTTTTCCTCTGCAAAAGTGTGGGGGGAGTTATTTGGGGAGTTATCTTGAAAGTGGGCTCCTCTTGTAAGCTATTGAGATATAATTAGATAAGTTCGAAAAGGTAGGGAATTAGTGTTCATATTCTAAAAACTTTGCTATTTGCCTACGCGTTATAGGGTTTTGTAGTCTAAAATGGGTTTTTCTTCCAGAAACGGGTGTAATGCTTTGAAAAGCAACAAAATAAGTAGGAATTCTTTTTGAAGGATAACTCCCCAAATAACTCCCCCCCCCACATCTATTTATGTATTTCGGAACTGCACAATTTCCCTAAAAAACATTAAAGGATTTGGTGGACTGAAAAAGAGGTAGTATCTTTGCCGTAAATTAAGAATGTGTCATGAGAACAGCAATTATAGGTGGTGGTGCGGCAGGTTTCTTCTGCGCTATAGAACTGAAGAGACGATGCGGCAACGATATGGATGTCACAATCTTTGAGCAGCAACGAAGAGTGCTTACAAAGGTTGAGATAAGTGGTGGTGGCAGATGCAACTGCACCAACACCTTTGAGGGCGTGACCGACTTGAAACAGGTGTATCCTCGAGGAGCCAAACTGCTGAAACGGTTGTTTAAGGAGTTTGGTCCTGAAGATGCCTACCGATGGTTTGAGGACCACGGAGTGCCACTCGTGGTACAAGAAGACCAGTGCGTGTTTCCTGCGGCACAAGACAGTCATGCCATCATAAACTGTTTTATGAACGAAGCACGCCGATTGGGAGTGAAGATGAGACTCGGAGAAAAGGCCGACCCAATGGAACTGCTGAAGAGATACGATAAGGTCGTCGTGACTGTGGGTGGTTTGGCAAACGAAGCGATGCGAACGTCGATGCCCGTGACACTCAACCAGTGTGTGCCTTCGCTCTTCACCTTCAATATAAAAGACAAGAAACTGAACGACCTGATGGGAGTGGTGATAGACGATGCAATACTCTCTATTCCAGGCACTAAGTTCAAGATACAGGGTGTGTTGCTCATCACCCATTGGGGACTGAGTGGACCTGCAGCTCTGAAGTTGTCGAGTCATGCAGCACTACACCTTGCAGAAAACAAATATAATGCTCCATTGCTCATCAACTGGACAGGTGAAACGAATGCAGAAGAGGTCAAGGCAGAACTGGAACACGTAGCACGAGAGAACGCACAGAAGATGCTCTCCTCGTACCGCCCTTTCGGTTTGCAGCAGCGCCTGTGGGACTATCTGCTCGACAAGTGTGGTATCAAGTGCCGATGGAGTGAGTTAGGAAAGAAGAACCTGAATCGACTGGTCGATTTGCTCACCAACGACCACTACCAGATAGCGGGGCGTGCAGCCTTTAAGGATGAGTTCGTGACATGTGGTGGTGTGCCTCTCGACAAGGTCAACAAGCAGACACTCGAAAGCACGGAAGTGCCTAATCTGTATTTTGCAGGTGAGGTACTTGACATCGACGGCGTGACAGGAGGTTTCAACTTCCAAGCTGCTTGGACTACCGCATATTGTGTGGCGAAAGGAATAGAGCAATCTATTTTAGCTCATTAGCAAAACCGGCAAAACTAGAAATACTAGTGAAACTAGAAATACTAGAAACCCATAGTGTAACTAACCCCCATAACCCCCAACAAATCAAATGACAAAAATACTAATCCTATTATTTTTTCTCTGCTCCTTAGGAGTAAATGCACAGACCTACGAGGAGTTTGTGGCTCAAGGACTTGAAGCCGTTAAGAAGGATAGTCTTGAAGCGGCAGAAAACTATTTCCGTAAGGCATTGCGATTGTCGCCTGAGGACTACCGCAATCCCCTTGTGTATGGTAATATGGCAAAGGTGCAGGTGGCTATGGGACAGAAGGAAAGAGCGCTGACCTCGTATGACCTGGCACTGAACCTTGCACCACAGAATGTGCCGTTGCTTATTGGCAGAGCAGGGCTCTACCTCGACATGGGCAATATGTCGAAGGCACTCATCGACTATCGTAATGTCATCGATGTTGATCCAAACAATGTGGAGGCTCTGCAGTACATGGGTTATATCTTCACTCAGCAGCGTGAATATACAAAGGCGAAAACCCACTACGAGCGACTCCTGAGTATCGACCCCGACAATTATCCAGCCTTGCTCGGTGTGGCTGTACTGTTTCAGGAGGTTGGTAAACCTGCCGAAGCCATTGCCCGACTGTCTATCTTGGCAGACAAATACCCTCAGAAGGCAGAGATATTCAGCATGAGAGCAGAGATAGAGGCAGAACTCAAACAGACCGAATTGGCACTGATGGACCTCGACAAAGCAATAGAGTTGGCACCAGACAATAAGAATATGATTCTCACTCGTGCGTTTATCCTCCTCGAACAAGGCAACAAAACACGAGCAAGAAAGGATTTTGAGAGAGCAATAGAACTTGGTGTGCCTCGTGGACAGTTGAAGAACGAGTTAAAGGAGTGCAAGTAAAAGAGAATAATATGAAAAGTGAAGAGTGAAGAGTGATTTTTTCATTCTTCACTCTTCTTTTTCGCTAAAAATCACTATCTTTGCACAAAAATATAAAGACATTTAATGAAGGAATTTGTTATAACAGATGCGAGGGTTGAGACTGCCGTAATCGTTGGTCTCATCACACCTCAGCAGAACGAGAGAAAGACAAACGAGTATCTCGATGAACTTGAGTTCCTCGCTGAGACTGCAGGAGCAAAGGTCATTCGCCGTTACACGCAGAGAGTGAACGGTCCGAGTGCCGTGACTTATCTCGGAACAGGTAAGTTGGAAGAGATAGCACAGTATATCAAGGAGAAGCAGGACGAGGTAGATGCATACTGGGAAGAGCAGATTGCACTCGGCAACCCATACCAGCAGACTATCGTGGCAGGCAAGAAGTCGCGCCACGGAGATAAGTACGAGAAGGACGATGTGATTCGTAACAATGCACCTCAGCCTGTGGGAATGGTCATCTTTGATGATGAACTTTCCGCAAAGCAGCTCCGCAACATTGAGAAGGTGCTTCAGGTGAAGATACTTGACCGTACAAGTCTCATCCTTGACATCTTTGCCATGCGAGCACAGACAGCAGAGGCGAAGACACAGGTGGAGTTGGCGCAGTACAGATATATGCTCCCTCGACTCACCCGACTCTGGACCCACCTTGAACGCCAGCGTGGTGGTTCGGTAGGTCTTCGTGGTCCTGGTGAAACACAGCTCGAGATGGACCAGCGTATCATCCGCAACCGTATGTCCTTGCTCAAGGAACGACTCGCAGAGATAGACCAGCAGAAGAGTACGCAACGCAAGAACCGTGGCAGACTCATCCGTGTGGCTCTCGTGGGATATACCAATGTGGGTAAGTCAACCCTTATGAACCTCCTTGCAAAGAGTGAGATATTTGCAGAGAACAAACTCTTTGCAACGCTCGACACAACGGTGCGTAAGGTCATCATCGACAACCTCCCATTCCTTCTCAGCGACACAGTAGGATTTATTCGTAAGTTGCCTACAGACCTCGTGGAGTCGTTCAAGAGTACACTCGACGAGGTGCGCGAGGCAGACCTCTTGCTTCATGTCGTGGACATCAGTCATCCAGAGTTTGAGGACCAGATTAAGGTAGTGGAGAAGACACTTGCCGACTTGGGTTGTGCCGACAAGCCACAGTTCATCGTGTTCAACAAGATTGATGCCTACAAGTGGGTTGAGAAGGAGGCGGACGACCTCACACCTCGTACTAAGGAGAACATTCCGCTCGATGAGTTGATGAACACATGGATGGCTCGCATCGGTAGTGAGCAGCTCAAGGTGCAGACCGACAAACCAAAGGACGAAGGCAGTTCGTTGACTACATTCTCTGTGAACGACGACCTCAACATCGTACCTACAGAAGTGGAGAAGGGTGCCATACTCGGTTCGTTCTTCATCTCGGCAAAGACTAAGGCAAATATGGATGAGTTCCGTGAGGTGATGTACAAGAAGATACGTGAGATGCATGTTCAGAAGTACCCTTACAACGACTTCCTCTATGCTAACTATGATGAAAATGGAATAATGAAATAATAATTCTATCATGCGTGAACTTAATGTAAACGAGATTGCTCAGCTCGAGGACTACGGATGTTGGGCAGAAGATTGGCAGAACATTCTGGTCGATGAAGACTTCAACGCTTCAGTGCTGAAGAATGTGACATTCTATGGTCATGTGGAGATTGGCAACCTGAACGGTGTGGTTGAGGTTGAGGAGGGTTTCCTTCGTCGGTGCTGCATAAAGAATGCTATGCTTCGCAATGTGTGCATCGGTGATGAATGTCTCATCGAGAATGTCAGGGGATACATCAACAATTACAATATAGGTGACCATTGCTACATCTCGAATGTGGGAGTCCTGTCGTCGCAGGAGGGCAGTACCTTCGGACAGGGTAAGGTTATATCTGTACTCAACGAGGGTGGTGATGGCAACATCGTGCTGTGTGAACAGTTGACTGCCCAGTTGGCTTGGATGATGGTCAACTTCCCTCAGGTGATGCGTCTGCACACAGAGACTTCACCTTCTGAAGTGGGAAGCATTGGTGTTGGTTGTCGTATCGTGGGTGTTCGTGAGATGAGTAATGTGAAGGTGGGTGATGCCTGCGAGATACAGAACGCCAGTCGTCTTGACAATGTCACAATCCTCAGTTCGGAGGATGCTGGCACCTTCATCGGTAGTGATGTGGTGCTTGAGAACACCATCGTGGCTCAAGGAGCAAGTGTGACAGACGGTGCTAAGGTTGACAACTGTTTCATCGGAGAGTCAGTTCATGTGGGCAAGGGCTTCTCGGCAGAGAGTTCGGTGTTCTTCGCAAACAGTTACATGGACAATGGTGAGGCGTGTGCAGCACTCTGTGGTCCATTCTCAACAAGTCATCACAAGAGTACACTCCTCATTGGAGGTGCCTTCTCGTTCTACAACGCTGGTTCAGGTACCAACCAGAGTAACCACGCATACAAGATGGGACCAATACACTGGGGCTCACTTGATAGAGGTTCGAAGACTGCCAGCGGTAGTCATATCCTGTGGCCAGCACATATCGGCACATTCTCGATGGTGATGGGTAAGGTGAAGAACCATCCTCAGGTACACAAACTTCCTTTCTCATATATCATATCTGAGGGCGACAAGACATACGTCGTGCCAGGCATCAATATCAAGACTGTAGGTACATGGCGCGATGTACACAAGTGGCCAAAGCGTGATATGCGTCCTATGTCATCACGTCGTGACATCATCAACTTCGCTTTCCCTAACCCTTACATCATTCAGAATGTGCTTGAGGCAAAGGAAGTGCTCCGTAAACTCGAGAAGACTCAGGGCAAGGATGTGGAGGAATATGAATATCGTGGTTGCTACATTCGCCGCAGTGCATTGGTCAAGGCATACCAGTATTATGACATTGCTATCCGTCTCTTCCTTTGGGAATACTTCTCAAAGGATGGTGCAGACTTTGAAGGACCACAAGGTGGTGCATGGGTTGACCTCTGTGGTATGCTTGCTCCAAAGAACGACATCATGCGTGTGGTGCAGGACATTGATGCGGGCAACATATCATCACTCTGCCAACTTCAGGATGTACTCGCACAGATACATGAGGACTATCGTCGCAATGCTCGTGCGTATGTTCAGTTTGTCATCCAGCAGGAGGGCGGCAGTATGTTCATTGACAACGACCACTGGCTCCACGAAGCAGAGGAAGCACGCAATCAGTGGCTCCGTCTCGTGCGAGAGGATGCTGAGAAGGAATATCAGCTCGGCGATGTTACAGAAGAACAGTTAAGAGACTTTATCGAAGGAATAAAATAAAATGAAGAAGTTAGTATTACTTTTCTCTTTCTTGCTTTGTCTTTTCTCAGCAAAAGCACAAAAGCAATATAAGTGTATCGTGGAAGAAAGTGACCCAATGGGTGTTCGTCACTATGTTCTCGACAATGGACTGAATGTCTTTATCTCGGTAAACAAGGAAAAACCACGCATCTCGGCTCACATAGCCGTGAATACAGGTCATAAGAACGACCCTGCAGAGACTACAGGTTTGGCTCATTACCTCGAACACCTTATGTTCAAGGGAACAACTCATTTTGGCACAAGCAACTACGAGGCTGAAAAACCTTACCTTGACAAGATTACTGCTCTTTACGAGGAGTATCGCCAACTCACTGATGCTGATGCTCGTAAGGCTAAGTATCACGAGATAGACTCTATCAGCCAGATTGCTGCTCAGTATAATATCCCTAATGAGTACGATAAACTCATGGCAAGCATCGGTGGTGAGGGCTCTAATGCCTACACTTGGTACGACATCACTTGCTACACAGAGGATATCCCATCTAACGAACTCGAGAACTGGGCAAAGATACAGAGCGACCGTTTCCAGAATATGGTTGTTCGTGGTTTCCACACCGAACTTGAGGCTGTATATGAGGAGAAGAACATGTCGCTCACTAATGATGGTGAGAAGGCTCTCGATGCCCTCATGTATAAGCTCTTCCCTACACATTCGTATGGAACACAGACCACTATTGGTACTCAAGAGCATTTGAAGAACCCTTCAATCGTTAACATCCTCAATTACTTCAACAAGTATTACAAGCCAAACAATGTAGCTGTATGTCTTGTTGGTGATATGAATCCTTCAGTCGCTATTGCAACAGTTGACAGATACTTTGGTTCGTGGAAGGCAGGCAACGATACTGCTCACCGCACATTCCCTGCACAACCTGTTTACTCTGCTCCTCAGGACACAACTGTGGTGGGCATGGAACAGGAAAGTGTGATGCTTGGTTGGCGTTTCAAGGGTGCTGCCGACGCACAGAACGACACACTTCAACTCATCAAGAACATCCTCTCGAATGGCCAGGCTGGTCTCATAGACCTCAACCTCAACCAGAAGATGCAGATTATGGGTGGTTCGTGTGATATGCTCGCCCTGAAGGAATACACTGCATTCATCCTCGATGGTGTGCCAAACGAAGGACAGACTCTTGAGGAGGTGCGTGCGTTGCTCCTTGCAGAGATGCAGAAGCTTAAGGATGGCAACTTCGATGAGGGTATCATCAAGGCAATCGTGAACAACATGAAGCTCCGTTTCAATCAGCAGATTGAAGAGAACCGTGGTCGTGTAGGTATGCTTGTTGATGCCTATATCAATGGTGCAGAGTGGAAGGATGTTGTGACACAGATTGACCGTATCGGCGAACTCACAAAGGACGACATCGTTAGTTTTGCCAAGGCACACCTCACAGATGGATATGTTTGTGTGTATAAGCGACAGGGCGAAGATACATCTATCAAGAAGATTGACAAGCCTGCCATCACTCCTATTCCATCAAATCGTGACAAGCATTCGCAGTTCCTTGATGAGATTGCATCATCAAAGGTTGACCCTATTGAACCTGTGTTTGTTGATTTCCAGAAGGACCTCACTCATGCAAACTTGAAGAAGGGAGTCCCAATCATCTATAAGCACAACTCTGTTAACGACCTCTTCGTGCTTTGTTTCCGTTACGAATTTGGTAATGAGGCAGACAACCGCTACGATGTGGCTTCGGAATATCTTGACCTCCTCGGCACAAAGAAGTTGACTAATGAAGACATACAGAAGAAGTTCTACGCTCTCGCATGTTCTTATGACATCAGTGTGGGTGATAAGGATGTGACAGTTTCTATTAGTGGTTTGAACGAGAACATGCAGGCTGCCCTTGCATTGTACGAAGACCTTATCAAGAATGCAAAGGTTGACCGCGATGCCTACGCTATGTATGTGGACCAGACTCTCAAGGCTCGCGATGATGCAAAGAAGGAACAGAAGACTTGTTTCCAGGCTGCATGGGCATACGGAATGTATGGAAAGTACAATCCTGTGACAAACATTATGAGTGCTGATGAACTCAAGAATACAGACCCTCAGACTCTTCTCGACCTTCTCAAGAACCTCAACAACTATCAGCATTCGGTTGTTTACTATGGTCCATCAACTCTTGCAAAGGTTGATGCTATTGTGACTAAGGAACATAAGACTGCTAAGGTTCTCGCTGCTGTTCCAGAGAACAAGCCTTACCAGTTTGTTGAGACTCCGCAGAATGAGATTATCATTGCTCCATACGATGCGAAGAACATCTACATGCGTCGCCTCCATAATGAAGGTAAGCAGTGGAATGCTGATGAGGCTGCTGTGACATCTGTCTTCAATGAGTATTTTGGTGGTGGTATGAACACCATCGTATTCCAGGAACTCCGTGAGGCTCGTGGCCTTGCATACAATGCTAATGCTTACTATGTAGAACCAAATATCAAGGGTGAACCTGAGTATGTATTCGAGCATATCATCAGTCAGAACGACAAGATGATGGATTGTATCTCGGTATTCAACGACATCACAAATAATCTCCCTCAGAGTGAGGCTGCGTTCCAGCTTGCTAAGCAAGGCATTGAGAAGAACATACAGAGTGCTCGTTCAACTAAGCTTCGCCTTATCAATAAGTACCTCCGTGCTCAGAAGCTCGGCATTGACTACGACCTCAATGAACGAATTTATAAGGCTCTTCCTTCTATCACGCTTCAGGACATTGTTCGTTTCGAACAGCAGACAATGGCAAACAAGCCTTGGCGATATGTCATCCTTGGTAATGAGGCAGAACTTGATATGGAAGCTCTCAAGAAGATTGGCACTATCAAGCGTGTGAGCCTTGAAGATATCTTTGGATATTAAGCGATTGGTTTTATAGGTTCTATTTGTTCAGCAAGAACTTATCTATAAAGTGTTCTACGATTTCGTATTGGCATTCTGGTAGTTGGCAATGTCCATGACCTCCGATGATGGAGAGTCCGATGCGATCTGCAATACCGAAGTGCTGCCATACCTTTGCTGCTTCCTCTACACTCTGTCGTGCCGACTCATCAGCAAGCCATTTGTAGTCGGGGTTGCCAAGCACGAGTAGAGCACGAGGGCAAACCATTGCTACGAGTGAGTGGTGGTCGTGAGGCAGACGATATACGTTATCATCGTGGAACTGTTCCTTCAACGACTCCTTAAACCAATGGTAGTCTGTGCGGTCGAGGTCTTCCACTCCTTCCATTGTGTGCGATGCTCTCCAAGCAGCAGCACCTCCACCTCCAGGTTCCTGAGCAATGGTGAGTGCGATGCGCTCATCGAAGGCTCCGCAGAAGAGTGCCATCTTGCCAGCGTACGAACAGCCTGTCACTCCGATGTGGCTTGTGTCTATCTTCGTTACCTTAGGACCAAGTTGCTGCAAACCATCGATGAGACGACTGAGTCCCCATGCCCATTCAGAGTATGCACCGTTGTCGATGAGGTGTGGGTAGAGGTGAACGAATGGATATGTGGTGCGGTCGGGATTGCCACGGAACTGCGAATAACCATTCACCTGTCGTTCGTTGTATGTCATGAGTGCGAGTGGTCGCTTGCGGAGCAAATCGCCAGGAAGAGATATGTGGCTTGTGCCAATCATGAGAGGGTAGGGAGCCTTACCCGTTGTAGGATAGGTGATGACAGATGTGAGGTGTATGGTGTTTGTTCCTACGGTCACATCCACACAGAGAGTGTCGCCCTTCATCGATGCCTTCACCTGTTCTTTGCTTACGGCTGGCTTTTCTCCAATCTCATAATACTGAATTTGGTGTGCAATCTCAGCACGGCGTTTGGACCATGAAGCGAAGTCGTTCTCTCCTTCTTTCAAGATGGAAGGTAGGTC
>CALBJW010000174.1 GCA_937893145.1 uncultured Prevotellaceae bacterium
AAGATAAAGCAGGACATAAATGCGAAGGTCAAGAGTGAAATCGACCAGCAGCAGCGTGAATACTATCTGAACAACCAGCTCAAGACCATTCAGGAAGAACTAGGAATGAATTCTGGCAACGACATCGCTGAACTTGAGAAGAAGGCAAGCGAGAAAAAGGCTCCAAAGGCCGGCTTGAAGATTCCGCAGAAGAAGCTCGAAGCTAAGAAGGCAGAAGAGGCAAAGAAAGCCGCAGAAGCAGAGCAAAAGGCTGCCCAGCCAAAGAAGCAGACTCCTGCCGATCGTCTTGAAGTGGATGAGAATGGCGTTTATCGTCTCTCTGCTCCTCAGGAGGCAGGTGTGCAGTTCAAGCAGGTTGGTTTCATCGACCTTTCAAGCCTTAACTCAAAGACTCGCCCAGACCGTAAGTCGAAGGCTGAGCGCAAGAAGGACCGCATCGAGAAGCAGCAGCAGGCTAAGGCTCAGAAGCAGGGCGGTCAGCAGGGCCAGAATGGTCAGAACGGCCAGGGCGGTCAGCAGGGTGATGGCAAGAAGAAGCGCAACCGCATCAAGAATGAACGCGTTGATGTGAATGCCGAAGCTAAGCAGCAGAACCAGCAGGGCCAGGGCAAGAAGAACAAGCAGAACGGTCAGCAGAATGGTGGTCAGCAGAACGGCAAGAACAATCAGCAGAACAAGAATAACCAGCAGAACAACCAGCAGGGTGGCGGCAAGAAGAACAAGAAGAACAAGCAGCCAATCAAGCCTGTAGAACTCTCGGATGAGGAGGTTGCAAAGCAGGTAAAGGAAACACTCGCTCGTCTCACTTCAAAGCAGGAGAAGAAGGGTGTTAAGTATCGTAAGGAAAAGCGCGATGCCGTTCGTGAACGTATGAGCGAGGCTGAAGAGCTTGAAAATGCAGAGAGCAAGGTATTGAAGCTTACTGAGTTCGTGACAGTAAGTGAACTTGCAACAATGATGGATGTTCCTGTTAACAAGGTTATCGGTACATGTATGGCAATCGGTATGATGGTAAGTATCAACCAGCGTCTCGATGCCGAGACTATCAACATCGTTGCTGAAGAGTTCGGTTACACTACAAGTTATGTTTCTGAGGAAGTATCGAATGCCATCGTAGAAGAAGAGGATGCTGTGGAAGACCTTCAGGAGCGCGCTCCTATCATCACTGTGATGGGACACGTTGACCACGGTAAGACATCCCTCCTCGACTATATCCGCAAGACAAACGTCATCGCTGGTGAGGCTGGTGGTATCACTCAGCACATCGGTGCCTACAACGTGAAGATGCAGGATGGTCGTCACATCACCTTCCTCGATACTCCAGGTCACGAGGCATTTACAGCGATGCGTGCTCGTGGTGCTCAGGTAACAGATATCGCTATCATCATCGTTGCTGCTGATGATGCTATCATGCCACAGACAAAGGAAGCTATCGCACATGCTCAGGCTGCCAATGTTCCAATGGTATTCGCTATCAATAAGATTGATAAGCCAGGTGCTAATCCAGATAAGATTCGTGAACAGCTTGCTGCCATGAACCTCCTCGTTGAGGACTGGGGTGGTAAGTATCAGTGTCAGGAAATCAGTGCTAAGCAGGGTATCGGTGTTGAGGAACTTATGGAGAAGGTTCTCCTCGAAGCAGAAATGCTCGAACTCAAGGCTAACCCAGACCGCAAGGCTACAGGTTCAATCATCGAGTCAACACTCGACAAGGGTCGTGGTTATGTGGCTACAGTGCTCTGCCAGAACGGTACTCTCCATCAGGGCGACATCGTGCTTGCAGGTACTCACTACGGTCGTATCAAGGCTATGTTCAATGAGCGTGGTCAGCGCATTGAGCAGGCTCTCCCTGCAGAACCAGCCGTTATCCTCGGTCTCAATGGTGCTCCAACAGCGGGTGATACATTCCACGTTATGGAGACAGAGCAGGAAGCTCGTGAGATTTGTAATAAGCGTGAACAGCTCAAGCGTGAGCAGGGACTCCGTACTCAGACTCGTCTTACTCTCGAAGAACTTGGTCGTCGTATCGCTCTTGGAGACTTCAAGCAGCTCGACCTCGTTGTCAAGGGTGATGTGGACGGTTCTATCGAAGCCCTCTCAGACTCACTCATCAAACTCTCGACAGAGAAGATTCAGGTCAATGTTATCCACAAGGCTGTCGGTCAGATTTCCGAGAACGATGTGGAACTTGCACACGCTTCAGAGAATGTCATCATCATCGGTTTCCAGGTTCGTCCTTCACAGGCAGCTCGCCGTCTCGCAGAACAGTACGGTGTAGATATCCGACTCTACTCAATCATCTACGATGCTATCGAAGAGGTTAAGGATGCGATGGAAGGTATGCTTGCTCCAACTGTCAAGGAGGAAATCACAGGACAGGTTGAGGTTCGCCAGGTTTACAAGATTACTAAGGTCGGTACCGTTGCAGGTTGTTGGGTTACTGAAGGTAAGGTACACCGCAACGACAAGGTACGTGTCATCCGTGATGGTATCGTTGTTCATACTGGTGAAATCAATGCCCTCAAGCGTTTCAAGGACGATGTTAAGGAAGTTGGTCGTGACTTCGAATGTGGTATGTCGATTGTCAACTACAACGACATCCGTGAAGGTGATATCTTCGAGACATACACAGAGGTTGAGGTTAAGACAAAACTCTAAACATTTACAATTTCAATAGTGGATATTCTTATACTTATTGTTCTCTTGGTAGGAGCCGTAGTGGGCTTCTGCCAAGGGGCTTTTAAACAGATAGCCAAGTTTGCAGGTGTCTTCGTGGGAATGATTCTTGCATCGAAGTACTCAGAAACGGTAGGCGACTTCCTTTCTGTCACTACAGGTACATCATCAGGCATGGGAAAGACTATGGCATTCGTGCTTATTGTCATCGTTGCTCCTATCGCACTTGGATTTGTGGCTTCTTTGCTCACAAAGATGTTCAAGGAGATGCACCTCGGTTTCCTCAATCGTCTGGCTGGAGCAGGAATAGGTGCTGTGTGCTACCTCTTCTTGTTGAGTTTTGCTTTCAACCTTATGGACTTTGCCCATAGCGGAGCGGGATTCAACCAGGATGTACTCGAGGAGCGTGAGTATTCCTACTACTTGGTAAAGCATCTGTCACAGCCATTCATCCCTGATGCCATCATCGTTGATGATGCTACTGAGGTTGCAGAACTTGCTGAGGATGAAGTGCCACGCTGTGGACTCAAGACAAAGGTCAATGAGGCTGTTGATGAAGCTGTGGACAAGATGAATCCGTTTAAATAATTTGTTCTGGGCAATATAGATAACCTGGTTATCCTAGTTAACCTATATATCCTAGACAAACTAGTATTCATAGTAAATATGAGTGAACAAAATGCGTTTGTACGTGATGTGGCTGAAAAGAAATACGAATTCGGTTTCACCACAGATGTACATACTGAAATCATAGATAAAGGTCTTAACGAGGAGGTCATTCGCATCATCTCGGAGAAGAAGGGGGAACCAGAATGGCTCCTTCAGTTCCGTCTTGATGCCTATCGTTACTGGCTCACTCAGAAGGAACCGTCTTGGGGACATCTGCGTATGCCAGAGATTGACTATCAGGGCATTTCCTACTATGCTGACCCTACAGCTAAGAAGGATGGTCCTAAGTCGGTCGATGAGATAGACCCTGAACTCATGAAGACCTTCGACAAGCTCGGTATTCCACTTGAGGAGCGACTCGCCCTCAGCGGAACAGCCGTTGATGCCGTGATGGACTCGGTGAGCATCAAGACTACCTTCAAGGAGAAGTTGGCAGAGAAGAACATCATCTTCTGCTCCATCTCGGAGGCTGTCAAGGAGTACCCGGACCTTGTGAAGAAGTACCTCGGAAGTGTTGTGCCTCCAAAGGACAACTACTTCGCGGCTCTCAACTCTGCTGTGTTCAGCGATGGCTCATTCGTTTATATTCCAAAGAACACTCGTTGTCCAATGGAACTCAGCACATACTTCCGTATCAATGCCCGCAACACTGGACAGTTTGAGCGTACTCTCATCGTATGCGATGAAGGTTCTTATGTGTCTTACCTCGAAGGTTGTACAGCACCAATGCGAGATGAGAACCAACTTCACGCTGCCATCGTTGAGATTGTGGTGATGGACAATGCGGAGGTGAAGTATTCTACCGTGCAGAACTGGTATCCTGGTGATGCAGAGGGTAGGGGCGGTGTGCTCAACCTCGTTACAAAACGTGGTGACCTTCGTGGTGTGAACTCCAAACTCTCGTGGACTCAGGTCGAGACAGGTTCGGCAATCACTTGGAAGTATCCATCATGTGTGCTTCGAGGCGACAACTCACAGGCAGAATTCTACTCGGTAGCTGTTACCAACAACTATCAGCAGGCAGACACAGGTACGAAGATGATTCACATGGGAAAGAACACTCGTTCTACCATCATCTCAAAGGGTATCTCTGCAGGCAAGAGCGAGAACTCATATCGTGGTCTTGTGCGTGTCACAGCTAATGCTGATGGTGCTCGCAACTATTCATCGTGCGACTCCCTCCTTCTTGGTAGCGAATGTGGTGCTCATACCTTCCCTTACATGGACATCCACAACAACACCGCTACCATAGAGCATGAAGCAACAACCTCAAAAATCAATGAGGACCAGCTCATGTATTGCAATCAGCGAGGCATCTCGACAGAAGAGGCTGTAGGTCTCATTGTCAATGGTTACGCGAAGGATGTCATCAACAAACTCCCGATGGAATTCGCTGTTGAGGCACAGAAATTGTTGAGCGTAAGCTTGGAGGGAACTGTAGGATAAAGACCCACCCCCAGCCGCTCCCATTAAAAGGGAGGGTAGAAAGATACTTGGACAAGCTTGGTGAACTGATAAGTGTAGGGTGGTAAATAGCAGGCTTGGTAAGTGTACAGGGTGTAGTCTTTTTGATGTTGAAAAAATAAATATAAGTATAACATAAAAACTCCTTTCACCTCAGGGAGAATACTGCCTTTATGACAGTAACTACTCCCCTCCCTTTTAATGGGAGGGGCAGGGGGTGGGTCTTATGTTACAAATAAAGAACTTACATGCCACAGTAGCTGGCAAGGAAATATTGAAGGGCATCGACCTCACTATCAATGATGGTGAGATTCATGCACTCATGGGAACAAACGGTGCTGGCAAGAGTACACTCTCTAATGTCATCGTGGGTAACCCTGCATACGAGGTCACAGAAGGTTCTATCACCTTCAACGGTCAGGACCTCTTGGCTATGAAGACAGAGGAACGAGCTAATGCAGGCATCTTCCTCTCGTTCCAGACTCCAGTCGAGATTCCTGGTGTCAGCATGACAAACTTCATGCGTGCTGCCGTTAATGCTCGTCGTGCTGCTCAGGGCAAGGAACCACTCAAGTCAACTGACTTCCTCAAGGTTATGCGTGAGAAGCGCAAGCTCGTGGAGATAGACCAGAAACTCATGAACCGTAGTGTGAATGAGGGTTTCTCGGGTGGTGAGAAGAAGCGTAACGAAATCTTCCAGATGGCTATGCTCGAACCTACATTCTGTATTCTCGATGAGACAGACTCAGGTCTTGATGTTGATGCTCTCCGCATTGTAGCTGAAGGTTTCAACAAACTTCGCACCGAAGAGACTTCTGCAATGGTCATCACTCACTATCAGCGTCTTCTTGACTACATCAAACCTGATGTGGTACATGTGCTCATCGATGGTAAGATTGTGAAGACTGGTGGACCGGACCTTGCAATAAAGATTGAGAACGAAGGATTTGACTGGATAAAAGAGGAGTTAATTCATAATTCATAATTCGCAACCACGCGCAGCTAAAAAAAATGAATTGTGAATTATCCTCCAGCTCTCTCCGGAGGCAATTATGAATTATGAATTATGAATTATGAATTAAATCAATACATAGAACTCTACAGTGAGGCTGGTGCTTTGATAAAGCAGAAGAGTTGCGAGGTCATGAACTCAGTTCGTGATGCTGCTTTTGCTGTCTTTCAGCAGCAGGGATTTCCTTCAAAGAAGGTGGAGCGATACAAGTACACCGATGTTGATGCTGCATTTGCTCCTAACTATGGTATCTCGCTCAATGCCCTCGAACTCAAACCATCGAAGTACATCTTCTCGTTCAAGGATGCGCCTATCGACCTCGCGCCATATTATAACAAGGTGGCAGACGGTTCGGATGCCATTACAGCACTTAACACAGCCCTCTCTCACGAAGGTCTGCTCATCTATGTCCCAAAGAACGACCGACCAGAAGATCCAATCGTGGTTGACAACTATCTTCGTGGGAATGTGGCAACAATGATGAATCGTCGTGTACTTGTGGTTCTTGAGATGGGTGCTGAGGCAACAGTCATCATCAACGATCATGCAGCCGACAAGCAGCGCTTCCTCACTACTCAGGTCATGGAAGTAGTCTGCAAGGATAATTCTCGCCTTGACCTTTACGAGATAGAGGAGACCACTCCGCTCTGTTCTCGATTCTCGAATGTATATATCAGGGAAGGTCGTGATTGTTCTGTAAAGCACAACAGCATAACACTCTTCAATGGTCAGACACGCAACCTCTGCGATGTCTATCTCGAAGGTGAGAACTCGGAGGTAACACTTAATGGATGTGCCATTGGTACAGCAAGTCAGCGTATTGACAACAATACCCTCATTGCACATAAAGTTCCAAACTGTCAGAGCAACGAACTCTATAAATATGTAGTGGATGACAAGGCAGTAGGAGCATTTGCAGGTAAGATACTCGTAGAGAAGGATGCGCAGAAGACATCTTCACAAGAGACCAATGCCAACCTTTGTGCATCGAAAGATGCTCGTATGTTCACACAGCCGATGCTCGAAATCTATGCCGACGATGTGAAGTGCGCTCATGGTTCCACAGTAGGAGTGATGGATGAGACCGCCCTCTTCTACATGCGCCAGCGAGGCATAGCAGAGGACGAGGCTCGTACCCTCCTCAAGAATGCCTTCATGGGTCAGGTCATCGACCAGATAACTCTCGAACCACTTCGCCAGAAACTCTATGTCAAGGTCGAAAAGCGTTTCCGCGGTGAACTCGACAAGTGTGAAGATTGTGGACTCTGTAAGTAAAAAAAGGATTATGTACGATATATTGAAAGTTCGTGAGGATTTCCCAATCCTCTCCCGACAGATATACAACCGCCCTTTGGTCTATCTCGACAATGGTGCTACGACGCAGAAGCCTCGCTGTGTGGTGGAGGCTATGGTGGATGAATACTACAATGTAAACGCTAATGTGCATCGTGGTGTTCACTTCCTGTCGCAGAAGGCTACCGACCTCCACGAGGCAAGTCGTGAGACGGTGCGTGCCTTCATCAACGCAAAGAGCACAAACGAGATTCTCTTCACTCGTGGCACTACGGAGAGCATCAACCTCTTGGCATTCTCCTTCGGTGAGGCATTCATAAAGGAGGGTGATGAGATTATCGTTTCCACAATGGAGCATCATTCGAACATCGTGCCTTGGCAGATGCTTTGTGAGAGGAAGGGTGCAGTGCTTAAGGTCATTCCTATGACTGACGAAGGCATTTTAGGCCCCCTAACCCCCGAAGGGGGAAGCCTGCCGGGTGAAAGTTTTGAAGAAATGTTGACAGAGAAAACTCGCCTCGTCTGCTGTGCTCACGTGAGCAATGTGCTTGGTACGGTCAATCCTGTGAAGGACATCATCCGCATAGCCCACGAGCATGGTGTGCCAGTATTGATTGATGGCGCACAGAGCACTCCGCACTTCAAGGTGGATATGCAGGACTTGGACTGCGACTTCTTCGCCTTCTCAGGTCATAAGATTTACGGACCTACAGGTGTGGGTGTGCTTTACGGAAAGGAAGAATGGCTTGAGAAGTTGCCTCCTTATCAGGGTGGCGGCGAGATGATTAAGAATGTGTCGTTCGAGAAGACTACATACAACGAACTGCCATACAAGTTCGAAGCAGGCACACCCGACTATGTGGCTACCCATTCGCTTGCCGTGGCTCTCGACTATGTGTCGGCACTCGGAATGGACAATATCTTCCAGCACGAGCAGGAACTCACTCGATATGCTATGCAGCAGATGAAAGAGATTGAGGGTATGCACATCTATGGTCCTGAGGAAGGTCACGATGCTGTTATCAGTTTTCAGGTTGGCAATATCCATCACCTCGATATGGGAACCCTTCTCGACCGTCTCGGCATAGCAGTTCGTACAGGTCATCATTGTGCAGAACCCCTTATGCGACGACTCGGCATCGAAGGCACATGCCGTGCTTCGTTTGGACTGTATAATACAAAGGAAGAGATAGATATACTTGTTGCAGGCATTAAGCGTGTGGCACAGATGTTTTAAGAGACCCACCCCCTGCCCCTCCCTAAATGGAGGGGAGTATATACTAAGATAAACTTGAGATTGGTATGACAGATATGAATAAGAATAATCAAATAGATTCTGCTGCAAAAACTACCTTTAAGTCGGTAACTACTCCCCGCCCTCACAGGGAGGGGCTGGGGGGAAGGTCCCTCATTCTTACAGGAGGAAGTTCGGGCATCGGTAAGGCTGCCGCCCAACTTTTTGCACAGAAAGGATACAATGTCTTTGAACTCTCTCGTCATGGTGAGAGCAGAGAGGGCATTACGCATATAGACTGTGATGTGACAAAACCAGAAGACTGCAAGGCTGCAGTGGAGAAGGTCGTGGAACAGGCAGGCAAGATTGATGTGCTCATCAGCAATGCAGGTATGGGCATATCGGGTTCGATAGAGTTTACGGACATCAACGATGCTAAGCGACAGATGGATGTGAACTTCTTTGGTGCGGTGAATATCACACAGGCTGTGCTTCCTTATATGCGAGAGCAGAAGGGTGGACGCATCATCTTCGTGAGCAGTGTGGCAGCCATCTTCGCCATCCCTTACCAGTCGTTCTACTCGGCAAGCAAGTTTGCCATCAACGCCTTTGCTATGTCGCTCAAGAACGAGGTGAAGGACTTCGGCATCTCCGTTTGCTGTCTTCTCCCAGGCGATGTGAAGACTGGTTTCACGGATGCTCGCAAGAAGAATCCTGTAGGTGGCGACATCTACACCCACATGAACAAGGCAATCGAATCGATGGAGAAGGACGAACGCAACGGCATTCTCCCAGAGACTATGGCTAAGCGACTCCTCAAACTTGCAGAAAGCAAGAGTCCTGCTCCGTTCAACACACTCGGACTCATCTATCACACATTTATGTTCTTGAACAGAATAGTCCCTACAAGATTCGCTTACTGGATTGTAGGAAAGATGTATTAAGGTCCCCCGCCCCCTTATCGTTCGCATGCGACGCTTTCGCAAGAAGGAATGGGCAGGGGCATACGCAGAGAACCTATATACTCATAAAACCTATAAACCCATAAACTGATAAACTCATAAACTCATAACCCCATAACCCCATAAACCCATTATGGCACAAAAACCATCAATTCCAAAAGGAACACGCGACTTTGGCCCAGTAGAAATGGCTAAACGCAATTACATATTCAATACCATCAAGGAAGTATATGCCCTCTATGGCTTCCAGCAGATTGAAACTCCTGCTATGGAAAACCTCTCAACTCTGATGGGTAAGTATGGCGAGGAGGGCGACAAGCTCCTCTTCAAGATTCTCAACTCGGGCGACTTCCTCCACGGAATGACAGCCGACGAGGTGGCAAACACAAGCACAGGCAAACTCGCTGCTAAGTTCTGCGAAAAGGGACTCCGCTACGACCTCACCGTGCCTTTCGCTCGCTATGTCGTTCAGCACCGTGAAGAACTTGCACTTCCCTTCAAGCGTTATCAGATACAGCCAGTGTGGCGTGCTGACCGCCCTCAGAAGGGACGCTACCGCGAGTTCTACCAGTGTGATGCCGATGTGGTAGGAAGCGACTCGCTCCTCAACGAGGTTGACCTTATGCAGATTGTGGATACCGTATTCACAAAGTTCGGCATCCGTGTGCAGATAAAGATAAACAACCGTAAGATTCTCACAGGCATCGCTGAGGTCATCGGAGCAGCCGATAAGATTGTTGACATCACAGTCGCTATCGACAAACTCGACAAGATAGGTCTCGATGCTGTGAACGACGAACTCCGCACCAATGGTCTTACAGAAGAACAGATTGAGAAGCTACAGCCAATCATCAAGCTCGAAGGCACTAACGATGAGAAACTCGCCACTATCCGTGAGGTTCTCGCCCAGAGCGAAATCGGAGTGAAGGGAGTAGAGGAGTCGCAGTTTATCCTTGATGCACTCAAGGGCACACTCAACAACGAAATCCAGCTCGACCTCACCCTTGCTCGTGGTCTCAACTACTACACAGGAGCCATCTTCGAGGTCAAGGCTCTCGATGTGCAGATTGGCAGCATCACAGGCGGTGGTCGCTACGACAACCTCACAGGCATCTTCGGTATGCCAGGACTCTCAGGTGTGGGTATCTCGTTCGGTGCAGACCGCATCTACGATGTTCTCAATCAGCTCGACCTTTATCCAAAGGATTCTATCCAGGGCACCCAGGTACTTGCTATCAACTTCGGTGAAAAGGAAGCTGCATATGCACTCTCTATTATTAATAAGGTGCGTGCAGCTGGCATCCGTGCAGAGCTCTATCCTGATTCTGCCAAGATGAAGAAGCAGATGAATTATGCCAATGCAAAGCAGATTCCGTTCGTTATCTTCACAGGCGAAAGCGAGATAGCAGAAAACAAGCTCACAGTAAAGGATATGAATAGCGGTGAGCAGAAGACGATAACTATAGATGAACTTATAGCAATTTTCAAGTAGTAGTCATTTGTTCTATATTATAAACACAAAAGGCAGACTCTTTTTGAGCCTGCCTTTTGTGTTTATAATGTTATTCAATAATAATATATTACATCATGCCCATGCCAGGAGCACCGCCCATAGGCATAGCTGGCTCTGGAGCTGGCTGGTCGCAGATTACGCACTCAGTAGTGAGGAAGAGTCCTGCGATTGAAGCTGCGTTCTCGAGAGCTACGCGAGAAACCTTTGCAGGGTCGATGATACCTGCTGCACGCATGTCCTCGTAGATGTCCTTGCGAGCGTTGTAACCGAAGTCGCCTTCGCCCTCACGAACCTTCTGAACTACTACTGCACCTTCACCACCAGCGTTTGCTACGATCTGGCGAAGTGGCTCTTCGATAGCGCGGATAACGATGTTGATACCTGTCTGCTCGTCTGGGTTGTCGCCCTTGAGACCAGCAACAGCGTCGAGAGCGCGGATGTATGTTGTACCACCACCGGCAACAACACCTTCCTCGATAGCGGCACGAGTAGCGCAGAGAGCATCGTCAACGCGATCCTTCTTCTCTTTCATTTCAACCTCAGAGTTAGCACCAACGTAAAGAACTGCAACACCACCAGAGAGTTTTGCAAGACGCTCCTGAAGTTTTTCCTTGTCGTAGTTTGAAGTGGTAGTCGCGATTTCGTTCTTTATCTGAGCTACGCGGTCAGCGATGCCTTCCTTAGAACCTGCACCATCAACGATTGTTGTGTTGTCCTTTGAAACGACAGCCTTGTCGCAAGTACCGAGCATTTCGATAGTAGCCTGGTCGAGCGAAAGTCCCTTTTCCTCAGAGATGACGATACCGCCAGTGAGAACGGCGATGTCTTCGAGCATTGCCTTGCGGCGGTCGCCAAAGCCGGGAGCCTTGACAGCACAGATCTTGAGGTTTGTGCGGAGACGGTTTACAACGAGTGTAGTGAGAGCCTCTGAGTCAACATCCTCTGCAATAACGAGGAGAGGACGACCAGTCTCAGCAGCTGGCTGAAGGATAGGGAGGAACTCCTTGAGGTTTGAAATCTTCTTGTCGTAAAGGAGGATGAGCGGATGATCCATAACGCACTCCATCTTCTCTGTATCTGTTACGAAGTAGCCCGAGAGGTAACCGCGGTCGAACTGCATTCCCTCAACGACGCCGATGTGGGTGTCGCGGCTCTTGCTTTCCTCGATAGTGATGACGCCGTCCTTTGAAACCTTGCGGAAGCACTCTGCGAGGAGCTTGCCGATTTCAGGGTCATTGTTTGCGGAAACTGTAGCAACCTGCTCAATCTTGTCGTAGTTGTCGTCAACCTTCTCTGCGTTGTTCTTGATGAACTCAACAACAGCAGCAACAGCCTTGTCGATACCGCGCTTGAGGTCCATTGGGTTAGCGCCGGCAGTTACGTTCTTGAGACCAACATTGATGATAGACTGTGCGAGGATAGTAGCTGTGGTAGTACCGTCGCCAGCGTCGTCACCAGTCTTGGAAGCTACGCTCTTAACGAGTTGCGCACCGGTGTTCTCAAATTTGTTCTCGAGTTCGATTTCCTTCGCTACGGAAACACCGTCCTTTGTGATCTGTGGCGCACCGAACTTCTTCTCGATGATTACATTACGTCCCTTAGGACCGAG
>CALBJW010000175.1 GCA_937893145.1 uncultured Prevotellaceae bacterium
CTTCAGAGGCGGAACTCAGAAATGAGATGCTCGCAGTGTTCGACAGGGCTATTCAGGAGTTGAGGGATAATGATATTTAAGGCCCCCCGACCCCCAACGGGGGAGGGCATGCGCTTGAGATGTAGAACACGAGTATTGTTTATTTTTGAACACGAATGACACTAATAGCACGAATAGCTTCGCCAGGCGAGAAAGTCACGACACGAATGGTGCCGACTGCACCACGAAGGACACGAATACCTCCGGGAGGACCAGCCAGGTGCAAGCCATTTGTGTTATTCGCAAAGCGCAGAAGGCGCTATATGTGCCATAAAATTAAAAGTTAAAATTTAGTTTTCCGAATTCGTGCAATTCGTGTTCAAAATAAACTAATAACCCATAATTATATCATGAAAGAATTTATTGATAAGGACATTGAGCAGTTGGATGATTTGGCTGCTGTGCGAGATATGAATCTCGTGGAATATACGCTTGATGCGGAGCTGGAGAATGTGGAGGACAAGACGGAGGTGATTGACACGCTTCTTGATTCTGCTAAGAACAAGGCGGACAGTCTTGCGGCTGTGATGGACTTCATCACGAGTTTTATACTTGCTTTGTTCAAGGGCAGAATGCTCGTGAATGAGTATGTGGAGAAGAACAAGAGTAAGCAACAGGTTTATCTGTTCCTTAGCACTCACTGGGCTGTGGTGGAGATGCAGCTGTTTTATGTGTTCGTGAAGCGTTGCG
This sequence comes from uncultured Prevotellaceae bacterium, assembly GCA_937893145.1. Lineage (GTDB taxonomy): Bacteria > Bacteroidota > Bacteroidia > Bacteroidales > Bacteroidaceae > Minthosoma. The sequence continues at coordinate 730 of CALBJW010000175.1, forward strand.
CCCGTAAGATGGGGCTTCAGGATTTCTACTGTGATGATCCCGACTTCATGAATAAGCTCTATCTGCGACTCATATTCAAGCTCATGGACTACAAGAAGCAGAAGGTGATGCCTGGCGATGTGTGGGTGAACGTGATGAACGGTACGCTTGAGATTCATAAGGATGGTTCGATTGAACTTCGCCCTCACTGTGCGGATGATTTCTTTACTTATGTATTGCCATACTGCTATAGTCCTGATGCTGAGTGTCCTTTGTGGCATAAGTTCTTGGACCGTGTGATGCCTGATGTGGAGATGCAGTCGTTGTTGGCTGAGTTCATCGGGTACTGTTTCACTAAGAATCTTCGTTTGGAGAAGCAGGGCATCTTCTTCGGTACGGGGGCGAATGGTAAGTCGGTAACGCTTGATATCATCTCGAAATTGCTTGGCAGTTCGAATGTGAGCAATGTGAGTCTTTCGTCGCTCACGATGGATGATGAGAAGCGTTCTCTCATTGAGGGTAAGCTTGCGAACATCAGTACGGAGAGTGGTGGACAGCTTGATACTGCGATGCTGAAGCAGTTGATTTCGGGTGAGCCTACGGAGGTGCGTAGGTTGTATGTGGGAACGCACACGATGTACGACATTCCGAAGCTCTTCACGAGTTACAATCGTTTGCCTTCGGCTGAATACACTTTCGGTTTCTTCCGCAGATGGATACTGTTTCCGTTCAAGGTCACTATCCCTGAGGCTGAGCAGGATGTCGATCTTGTGAAGAAGTTGGCTAAGGAGCTTTCGGGCATTCTGAACTGGGTGCTTGCTTCGCTTGGTGGTCTTATTCAGCGTAAGGCTTTCTCGAAGAGTGATGTGTGCGACAAGGCTTTGAAGGACTATATGAACACTTCTAACTCGGCTATGCAGTTTGTGTCTGCTATATGTGAGGTGGATGAGGGTTCAAGCATCAAGCTTTCGGACTTGTACAGAAGATATACTACTTACTGTGTCGAAGAGGACTACAAGAAGATTGGAAAGAAGAATTTCCAAGAGATAATCGAGAGTTTTGGCGCAAAGGTTAGTATTATACACAACGCTAAGTGTTATAATCTTAAAATTAAGGAAAATGCTGATAACTAAATACGATACTGCGAGGCTGAACCAGATTGAGTTCAGCCTTGTTGCTGAGAGATATGGAGGTAAAGTGAAGCGTGTGGGTAGTAACCTGTATGCTGAGTGTCCGTGGCATAGTGATGAGCATCCGAGCCTGCTGATAGGTGGAAGGAAGGGCAACTTCTGCCATTGTTTCAGTTGTGGGAAGAGCGGGAGTGTGATTGATTATGTGATGGCGGTGAGAAACATCGACTTCAAGGAAGCGTGTGAGGAATTAAGTAGAGAGTTTGGGATAGAGACCCTCCCCCTGCCCCTCCCATTAAAAGGGAGGGGAGTAGGATGTGGGTCAAGCGAGGTTAGAGAGAGGAGGAAAGAGAAGAGGAGGAAGATGGGAGTGAAGGAGATGGAGGCTTTGATTGATTCGAACTTGCCCAAGCGCAGCAACCCCCTCCCTCACAGGAAGGGACGGGGTGGGTCTTTGGGGGATTGGTATGAGACTTATCTTGCTGAACACGATGCTTATGGTTCTTCGTTTGTAGAGTGCTTGAGGAATATCGTTACGGAGGAAGGTGTAAGGTTTGCTGTGGAGGAGTATAGGTTGGGATGTTGGGGCGGGGGGCTCGTGATGTTTCCTTCGATTGATGTAAAGGGGGATGTGCATAACATCAAGATTCAGAAGTATTGCACGGATAAGGAGTCGCCTTGTTTCTTTCATAAGTTGGAGAAAAGCACTTACTGGCTTGGTGCGATACTGAGGAAGCAGGGGGTGTTTGCTGAGGATGTGGAGTTTGATAATGGTGTGTTCTTCGGTGAGCATCTGTTGGGGGTGTATCCAGAGCTTCCTGTGGTGTTGGTTGAGAGTCCGAAGAATGCGGTTATCGGTGCTTGTCATTACACGGGGGCTGTGTGGGTGGCAGCAGGAAATAAGAATAACCTCACTCGTGAGCGAATGGAGTGTTTGCGTAATCGTAGGGTGATTGTGATTCCTGATGCTGATGCTCTCGATGAATGGAAGAGCATTCTGCTCCCGATGAAGGACCTCGCAGTGTTTGAGTTCTCAACATTCTGCGATGAAGCTTTGAATAAATTAGGCAAAAAAGGCGATGTGGCGGACTATTTGATAAGATAGAGCGAAGCAGGACTCGATGATTCGGGTCCTGCTTGTTTGTTTTTTCCATCAAAAAGGAGTAAGGGACTGGTTAATAGGTCGGTTGCTTTTATTAGTAGGCTTTAGTTTTCCCCTCTAACTGCTTTTGGAGTCCACTGCTTGAGGAAATCAAGGACTTTGTCGCGGTTGTAGCCTTGACCTTCCTCCAGATAGACGGAATTTTGGATGTGAAGCACGGTGCCGTCGGGATTGAGGATGACGAATACTGGGAAGCCGAAGCGACCTGCGTTGCCAAGGCGTTTGCTGACCTTCTGGGATAGTTCGTCTTTGCGAGACTTGAAGTTGACATGGATATATTCGAAGTTGCTCTCTATGATTTTGCTGATTTCTTCATCTTCCTTGATGAACTTGGCAAACTTGAGACACCAGGGACACCAGTTGCCTCCTAACTGGCATACTACGAACTTGTCTGCTTTCTTTGCGGTGGATACTGCATTGTCGATTTGCTTGAATGGATCGATGTTTTCGTCATATACTTTCTCTATCTGGGCTGATGCCATGGTGGTGAGAAAGATTGATACGATAAGGATAAGTATTTTCTTCATATTTGGGTATTTTAGTTTTGTTCTTCTTTCTTTGTGTCGGCGAGGACCATCTTGATTTCGGCATAGGTGTAGTCGGCGGGGAGGGCGGACTTGATGTCGGAGAGGTGGTAGCCGGCGGGGAGGGTGTTGACGGTGGAGAGGATGAGGGACTGATGGTCTTGCGGTACGATGTCGGAGAGGTGGAGGGTGCCGTTCTGGACAAAGTGGGCAAGGTGGTTCTCGATGGTGCCTACGGTGAGGGAACGCTCGGTGGCGATGTCCTTGAGGGACTTGCCTTGTTGGAAGAGGCGGAGGGTTTCGGAACGGGTGTCGATTTTGGGTTTCTTGGGGGTTGGGGTGGCTCCGACAAGATTGTCGGAGAACGGGGGACGGGATTTTGTTTTTTTTGAGGCTTTTTTGGGGGTGGTGGAGGTGGTGGTGGTGTCGTCGAGGAGGCTTTGGGCTTTGGCGGTGAGGTAGTTGCGAACGGAGAAGGGTTGGGAGAGCATGCGGCTGAAGATGCCTCGTTTGAGTTTGTAGGAGAGGGTGAAGGCTTCGAGGGCATTGTTGTACTGTTTGGCTGTTGCCTTGTTGCCTATCTGGAGTTTTGAACCAATGATGATGGGGTCGAGGAGTTCGACTATCTTGGTCCAGAAGTAGCCTGCAGAGGCGGTGAGTCGCTCCTGGAGGTGGGTGTCGTGGGAGAAGTCGGCTGAGGACTGCATGAGTGTGGTGTACTGGTTCTGGAACTTGAGTGCCACGCTGATGAGTTCTGCTTCGAGACGAGGCAGGGTGTCCTTGAGTTGCTGGAGATAGTCGGGATAGGAGGTGTAGAGGTGTTCATCGACCACTCGGGTGAAGTAGCGGAGGTCGTGCTTGAGGGTGGTGAAGTCGTAGAGTTCGTTGAGGAGGGAGAGGAAGTACTGGTACTTCATCTGGGGGAGTTTGCTCTCTGTCTGCTTTGCCTCAAGGAGTTCCTTGTCGATGAAGGCATTTACGGAGGCATCAGTGATGACGGAGCGTGTGTCGATAGGGCGTGAGAGCACGAGTCCTTCGAGTGTGCGACAACGGGAGAGTGCCACGTATGCCTGTCCATGTGCGAAGGAGTCGTTGATGTCGAGTACGGCATGGTCGAAGGTGAGGCCCTGACTCTTGTGTACGGTGATAGCCCATGCGAGGCGCAGTGGGTACTGGGTGAAGGTGCCATCGACTTCCTCCTTGATGTCGCCCGACTGTGGGTCGATGGTGTATTTGGTGTTCTCCCATGTGAGTTGGGGAACGACGACATGACTGCCATCCTCCTTGCAGAAGACTGCTATGCCCTCGTCCTCAAAGCCCTCGACGATGCCAATCTTGCCGTTGTAGTAGAGGTGGTCGCGAGAGGGGTCGTTCTTGATGAACATGACTTGTGCTCCACGCTTGAGGATGAGTTCGGTGTCGGCAGGATAACTGGACTCGGGGAAGTTCTTGTGTATCTCTGCATGGAAGGTGAAGGGAGTGGTAGGGAGTGCCTGGAGTCGCTGCTCGTTGTAGGAATGGGCAGTGTGGTTGTGGGTGGTGAGACGAATCCATTCCTCACCCTCTGGAGTCTCGAAGTTGGGGATGTAGCGAGCATTGAGGGCGGAGAGGGTGGAGTTGTCGATGGTGTTGTTGCGTATCTTTCCGAGGATATTGATGAAGGATTCGTCCTGCTGGCGATAGATGTGCTGGAGTTCGATGGTGACATACGGAGTCTGTTGCAGTGCCTTGCTACCAAAGAAATAGGGGGTGGAGTAGTGGGAGGAGAGGAGTTGCCACTCGCTTTCCTTTGCTACAGGGGCAAGTTGCTGGAGGTCGCCGATGAGTAGGAGTTGTACTCCACCAAAGGGGCGGGTGCGGTCCTTGTACTTACGCAGTTCGGCATCGATGGCGTCGAGGAGGTCGCAGCGCACCATAGATATCTCGTCGATGACGAGGAGGTCGAGGGTGCGGATGAGGTTCTTCTTGTCCTTGCCCATCTTGTAGTACGACTTTCGCTCGGCAGACTCAGCCCCAGGGATGATGGGTCCGAATGGGAGTTGGAAGAAGGAATGGATGGTCTGGCCCTGTGCGTTGATGGCTGCCACGCCTGTAGGGGCGAGGATGACCATACGCTTAGGGGAGAGTTCGTGGAGTTTGCGGAGGAAGGTGGTCTTGCCTGTGCCTGCCTTGCCTGTGAGGAAGACGCTGATGTTGGTGCTGGCTATGTATTGCCAGGCGAGGTTCATCTGGTGGTTGTGGACTTGGTGGGGGATGGGGGCGTCTTCGAAAAGGTGGGTGGAGTAGATGTCGGAGGGTTGGTACATGGGGGGATTGTTTTTAGGGGGGATTTTTGGGGGAGCCCCGACAAGAATGTCGGGGAACGGGGGTTAGGGGGAAATGGGGATATGAGGAGGGGGAGAGGTTAGAGGGTTAGAGGTTAGGGGTTAGAGGGAGAGGGGGTTAGGGCTTTAGGTAGAATATAGGTTCCTCAGTCTGTGGGTCTTCTGGGTAGAAGTGGACGGCGGAGTCGTTGGTCTTGATGCAGAGTCGGTTGAGGAGTTCATAGACTTCGGCACCAGCCCAGAGGACGGGACCGTAGCCGTGGGCGGCGAAGTTGTTGACTGGACGATAGGCATAGAAGGCTGGGTCGAAGGCGAGACCGGTGCCTACGCAGGTGCCAGAGACCTGTCCTTTGTCGGTGATGTGGGCATCGATGTAGTGCCATGCGAGGAGAGTCTGCCCGATGTAGGGTTCTGGTTCAATCCATCCCTTGTTGATGGCGTGGGCAAGACAGTAGCAGTAGATGGCTGTGCATGATGTCTCCTCGTAGGTGTCGATGCGGTCGAGAAGTTGATGCCATGCACCATTGAAGCCCTGCAGAGCCATGAGACCATTGAGATGCTCGAGGAAGCACTTCATGATGTAGGCATCCTCCTTCACATCGAGGAGTTCACAGGCGGTGAGGAGAGCCCAACCATTGGCACGGCCCCAGAAGAAGGATGGGTGGTAGTCGTTGGCGGTAGGAGTCCAGCCGTGGCGGTAGAGTTGTTTGTCTGCCACCCACATCTTGTCGTGGAAGAGGCGGAACTGCATCATCGCCTCGTTCCAGTTGCCATAAAGAGCGAGGGCGGGAATGCCCATGAACATGTCGTCGAGCCACACTGTGTTCTTCACAGGACGAAGACGGGCGAACTGTCCGTCGGTGTAGCGGTATTCCTTGTTGAGGATGAAGTCGTAGTAGCGGTCTATCTGTTCGTTGAAGAGAGGGATGTCCTTCTTCGACACAAGTCCTATTTGTCTTGCCTTAATCATAGCAGAACAGATGGCTCCGCAATCGTCGAGAGCACGAGGATTGACTACCTGTCGCATGAGACCATCAATCTTCTCGCCCTTGTCAAGCCACTTCTTGAACTTAGGTGCCTGTTCGGCAAGGAACGACATGCGTGATGTGGCATATTCGGTGTACTTCTTGTCTCTTAACAGTTCGCCTGCACGGAGCATGGCAGAATAGGTCACACCCCACTCGTAGGAGGTGAGACGGAAGTCACCACGCTTGAGGGCTTTGCCTGTCTCGTCGAGTTGGGCAAAGGTGGTCTGGTCGAGATAGTTGAACACACGGTCCAGGCTTGCCTTCACATCCTCTTTCTTTGGCACACCATACGAGTACTTGTATGCTGGGCGCATGAGGTGGAGCGGTGCTGTGGCATCGTTCTGGATGGTCTGGGCATTGAGCGAGAATGGCATCAATGCAAGGATAGGGATAAGCAGTTTTTTCATAATTCTTTGTTGTTTGTTTTTTTTACCAAGCGCCACGCGACTTGAGTTCGAGGTATTTCCTTACGATGGAGAAGGAGAGGTCTTCGGGACGAATCATCACACAGTTGATGCCGGACTGCTGGAGTTTGTCGGCAATGAGGAGTTTCTGGTGGATGAGGTCGGTGGCTATGCTGCGTTCGGTGTAGTTGGTTGTTTGGGAATCTTGATGTATAGTTGTTTGATTGTTGGAATAAATCTGGTGGAGTTCGTGGTCGATGAAGTTGACAACCACGAGGCGGTGGCGGCGTGCTATGCGGGAGAGGAAAGGGAGTTGTCGCTGCATGGCGGTCACGGTGGCATAGTCGGTGTAGAGAATCACGAGACTGCGGCGAGCCACCTTGCGGTCGAGAAGAAGACACATCTCCTCGATGTCGCCCTCACCATACTGCGTTTGCAGAGCATAGAGTTGCTGGGTGATGGTCTTCAGTTGTTTGTCGCCAGAACGAGGAGGCAGGAACTTGATGCCCATAGGTCCGTAGGTGACCAGTCCGACACAGTCGCCCTCAGAGCCTAAGGCTGTGTAGGAAAGGAGCAGAGAGGCATTGATGGAGTAGTCCTGAAGGGTGAGACTGTTGAAGGTGCGGTGCATGGTGCGACCACAGTCGATGATGTTGAAGATATGCTGTGAGCGTTCCTCCTCGTAGTTGTTCACCATCGTCTTGCCAGCACGAGCGGTGGCTTTCCAGTTGATGGTGCGGATATCATCACCCACAACATATTCGCGGATGTCCTGAAACTCCGTCTGGTTGTTTGGTTGCTGGCGCTTATGACTACCATTCGAGATGGACTGGAGAGAACGGGCATGCTGCTCCTTCTCGCGAAGACGACTGAAGGCAGGATAGACATCGATGGTGCGACCAGCGGGTTCGAGAGTGATGCGGCGTTCTACGAGTCCCAAGAAACGGATGAAGGCAAGCAGACGACCAAGAGGGTAGCATCCACGCTGGGTAGGGTAGATGGTGTAGGTGGTGGTGAAGGAAACGGAACCGTCCTCGCCTTCTGTCTTCTGTGTAGGAATGGTGTCGAGGTCCTGCTGCTGTTGGATAGGCATCTCGTCGATGAGGTAACAGCCCGTGATGTACTTTACGGACATACGAACCGCTACCTTGATGATGTTTTGTTCACCAAGGTCGAGCTTCGAGGAGCAGAGTCTTGTTCCCTCTGCTTTTGTGAAGAACAGAATGAGTGCATCAGCAATCACGGTGGCGATGAACGCTACGGTGGCAATCAGGGCGAGTGTGTAGAACGGAGTGAACCACACGCCTATGGTAGCAATGACGACGATTGCGAATGCTGATATGTAGAATGGGGTGCGAAAAAACATGATTGTGATTTACCATTTAGGCATTTACCATTTACCATTTGGCTGCGCTTGGGGGCTAGTTCTCGGAGATGGCTACGGAGTCGAGGATTTGGGAGATGAACTGTGCTTCGGTGAGGGAGTTGAGTTCTGCCTCGGCGGTGAGGGTGATGCGGTGGGAGAGGACATGAGGGGCAAGGAAGCGGATGTCGTCTGGAGTGACAAAGTCACGGCCCTCGATGATGGCATGAGCCTTAGAGCACTGGAGCAGGGCGATGGAAGCACGAGGTGATGCTCCAATCCATGTGTATGGAGAGGTGCGAGTGGCAGAGACGATGTTGCAGATGTACTGCATGAGTGAGTCATCGACCACGACCTGTGGGAGCATGTCTCGCATGGCAGTGATGTCGTCAACCGAAAGGATAGGAGAGAGGTTGTGGACATCGTGAAGAGAATTGCCCTTGTGGTATTCCTCAAGAATCTTCATCTCGGCATCCATGTCAGGATAACCCACCTTAATCTTCATGATGAAACGGTCCATCTGTGCCTCAGGCAAACGGTATGTGCCCTCCTGGTCGATAGGGTTCTGGGTAGCCATCACGATGTAGAAAGGAGGAAGAGGATAGGTGACACCATCGAAGGTGACCTGGCGTTCCTGCATACACTCGAAGAGCGAAGCCTGAGTCTTGGCTGGAGCACGGTTGATTTCATCCACGAGGAGCATCTGGGTGAACACAGGACCCTTGCGGAAGGTGAAGTCCTGAGTGTGGGTGTTGAGTACGGATGTACCAATCACATCGCTTGGCATGAGGTCGGGAGTGAACTGGAGTCGCTTGAACTCAGCCCCGATGAGTTGGCTGAGCGTCTTAGCCATGAGCGTCTTAGCCACTCCTGGCACACCTTCGAGAAGGACATGGCCATTGGCTATGATGGCAGTGAGCATGAGGTCGAGCACTTCCTGTTGTCCAACCACTACTGCAGATGCTGTGGTGCGGATGTTGTTTATCTGTTCGTTGACAGAGGTGAGGTCTATTCTTGATTCGTAGTTCATAGGGGTGTTATTTTGGGGCGTAATTACGTAGTTAGTGATTACGCTACTGTTTATCTTAGGAATTCGATTGCTTCAATACATTTTATATATAGTCGTTCGTTGATTGCACCATCCTTTTCGGTGTAGTATTCGAGGGTGCGGAGGGCATCAGCCACTTGCTTTTGGTCGAGAGACTTGCTCTTGGCAATCATCGGTGCAAACTCGGAAGGACGAGTGAAGGAATGGGTGCTGATGTCGAATCGGTATTCCTTGCGAAGATTGTAGAGGAGCATTCGCTGTTCGGTGATGAGCAGTTCCTTGTAGTCGGAGGTCTGGTCGTAGAGCGAAGCGAGGTGCTTGGTGTAGTTGATGCTTGAGTTTCGTTCTCGTTTTCGTTCCTCTTCGGCACGTCTTCGTCTGCGAGAGTTGAAGAGGAGAGTGAGGAGGAAGGTGATGAGAAGAATAGTTATTGCTAAGTTTGTGCCAGGATTAGCGAGCAGGACATCAAGGATATTGCTGCGTTCGACACTGGTATCCGTTTCCTGTTCTATATCTTCATAATCCTTGAAGATGACTAAGAGAGGGAGCGACTTGTCGAAAGTGTTGTCGATGATGTATCGAATGGCTTGCTTGGTGTCCTCACGGCTCACTCCGTAGTTGGAGAACAAGAATTCGGAACCTACGAAGGTAGCATAGCCGTTGCCCACTTGGTTGCGAATGCAGAGTGGCTTTTCCCCATTTTTGAGAAGGGTGGTTACTCGTCTGTGAGGAATGTTGTGCAGATACTTCTCGTATGGGTTATCCTTGACACGCGATGTAAAGTATTTCGATATCATGTTATCCCACAGATGGCATATCGTGTCGCCCGACATGGTCATGATACCAATGCTGTCAGGTATGTGTTCTTTATCGTCGAAATCGGATATGGCGAAAATTAGGTTGGTTTCTGAATACAGTCCTAATAAGGTGTAGAGGTCCTCACTGTCTGCCGCAAAGATGAAGTTGTTGCCTTTGTTGAGCAGAGAGACGATAGAATTGAGTTCATCGCTTACTATGTCGTACTTCTTTGTCTCTTCGTTGAATTCAAATGCAGAATAGTCGAACGACAGCACATTGTACTTCTGCTTCTTGTCAGACAGATATTCGTTGTAATCCACACCGTACCCGTCGTAGATTATCTCGCCTTCCCATTCCTCTTTGAGGAACTCCTTGAGATAGTAAGCACCACGGGGAGAGGTTTGTTTGCTATATCCAAAATCGATACCACTCCAGTCGTAAGTTCTGTGAGTGTCGAGATAGACATATCCTATGACAGTCAGAGCAATGCCCAAGACTGCTAATGCTGCGTAGATGAGTTTCTCTTTGAGGGTAGTTTTCTTTGTTGCATTGTCCTTCATTGCTCACCTCCTTTCTGCTCTGCGATAGGGGCGGTGATGGTGTTGTAGAGTTCAACGACCTGATGATAAACCTCCTCGTCAGCAGGGTAGTGGCCATACTTGATGTAGAGGAAACGCATGGTGAGCGACTCCAGTTCCTGGCTCTTTTCGTTGAGTTCGGCAACATACATGAGAGGAGTCTTGTACTCCATCCATTCTATGCGGCTCTGTTCGTTGAGCGAGGTGAGAGCCATGAGGTAACGAAGATTGACAGCCAAGGCATAGTTGCCGCTGCGGAGTGCGGCATCCAGTTCGTGAGGGAAGTCGTGTCCCTTGATGTTTGCATCCTCAGCCGTACCCTGCAGACCACCAGCAAACTGCTTGTTCTGCTTCCTTTTTGGCTTGACCTCCACACCCTTGAACTCATTGTATATGAGCCATGCCACGATGCACAGGAAGGCAATAACAACGATGTATATGATACCTTTCAGCACATCGGGGTTGACATTGAACAGACTGCTTGTCCAATCTGTACTCGTGTCTATTTGCTGCGAACCGCTTTCGGCAATTCGTCGCTCTATCTCTTGGTTGTAATCAGGTACTTTCAATAGTCTTTCAGTTGTTTTTGTTTTACAGTTCTTTCATCTTGCTTATAAGCACAGGGTGGTCATTGCTTTCCTTGCAATGTCCATAGAAGAAGTTGTATATGATAAGTACAGTATTTGTCGCAAGGGTTGCTCCTATCAACAGCACAAAAGTCACGATGAGTGTTTCGATGTTGGTGTGTAGGAAAGTGTTCAATTCTGTCAATGTGTCTTGGTTTATGAATGTTTGCAAGGCATAGAGCACTACTCCAGCCAGAGAAAACGGTACGATAACCAGAGAAGTAATGATTAGTGACACTCCAAGAACGGTGATGATGAATGTGCCGAAGTTGGTGAAGGCAAGTCGGAAAGCCTGTGTGAAACAAGACAGATATCCCCTTTCCTCCCTCATTCTGATGGCTAACACGAATGGGATGATGATGGTGATGAGCATTGGTCCAATGATGGTGATGGTGGTGAGGAACATCATCAGTCCTCCTAAAAGGCTGATGACGATGGTAGCCTTGAAGTTCTTCCACCACAGCGACTTCAGTTCGCCCATTCGTGGCAGTCGGTTTGGGTAGTCATAGTCCTCTGCATTCTCCACCACATTCATCATCATGTATGGAAATTCAGAGTTGAGGAGTATCACGATGAGAGGCACAAAGCCTATAACATTGTCTTTTATCTCGAAGACGATAGTCATGACAAGCAGTGTTATTGCCTCGAAGAGAGAAGGGAGTACGACAAGTCGCCATGCCAGCCTCTTGTGCTTCAGTATCCATTGGCAGGCAGCATTCAGTGCTGCACCACGAGGACGAATTGCATATATTTCAGAGTGTGGGTTCATCATGCTGCCTTCTCCTCCTTTCTGCCTTTTGCGATGTCCTTGTCATGAATGCTTTGTGGCAGGATAACCATGTAGTAGAGTACGAAGGCAAGTCCTGCCAACACGATGCCTATTCGTAGGATGATAGGCCAGTCCTGATAACGAGTGATGAAACTCTCTATCACCGCTGCAAAGGCAAATACGGGAACCATCGCAAGGGCAAGGATTAAGGCGTTCTTGGCAGTGTAGATGAGTGCCGACATTCTGCTTCTCTTTCCAGGGAAGAACCATCCGAAACCGAGTTGCAGTCCTGCTGCACAGCTCACTATGATGGCTGGCAGTTCGAGTGCTCCATGTTCGTTCGGTGCGATGAGAGCATCCACACCACATCCTTGCTGGAAGAAGAAGGCATCGAAACAGCCTATCATCACACCATTCATGATTTCCATATATATGACATAGAAAGGAGTGAGCAGTCCATTCTTGAAGGCATTCAGTCCAACCATGATGTTGTTCAGTGCAATACGAACATACATATCCCATGCATCAGGGTCCTGGTATATGCCCATAGGGTTGCCTTCCTTGATGTTCTTCATGGTTTCCGCGTAATAATCCCAACCCAAGAAGTCTCGGAAAAAGTCGTTGTCGATAATCTGTGATAATACCCCCATGACACACCCCAACACGAAGATAGCCACCGAGAAGAGCAGGTAATTACGGCTGTTGTAGAAGGCAAGTGGCACATCATGAGTGAAGAAACGCGCCAGTTCCTTCCATCGTTGTGGCTGGCGGCGATACAGTATGTGATGGTACTGCAGAGCAAGGGAGTTGAGATAACTGCACACACTCGTATCAGGGAAGTGTGTCTGGGCAAAAGAAAGGTCGGAGCAGATGCTCAGATAAGCATTGCCCAACTCACTCGGTGAATAGCTATCCCACTTCAATATCATGGAGTGAAACTCTTCCCATTGTTCTCTGTTTTGGTTAACAAACCTCGACTCTGTCATTCTTGTCCATTATTTTTCGGCGAAAATACAACTTTTATTCGAAAAAAGTGCTCTGTATAGAATACTTTTTACTATTTTTGCCCAAAATAAGTGAAAAAACAATGTCATATATACTCTCTTCTCAAGATGTTCGTATCATTCAGGAACCAGCAAGCATCGGAGCCCGCCTGCTGGCTCTGCTGATTGATGGCTGTCTGTTTGGTTTGTATTACTATTTCGTAATGCTTTGTGAGACAAACCGGATATTTGAAAACTGGAACAACCTAACCCACTACATGGTGTACGTATATATCTGGTTCTATCCACTCATTGCCGAAGTGACATGTAGCGGACAGACATTGGGAAAAAGACTCATGCACATCAGAGTGGTGGACCTTGAGGGTGGAGGACCAAAACTCCTCTCGTTCATCCTTCGCTGGTTCATGCTTCCGTTCGACCTCCTCCTGTTTGTGGCTTCTCTTTCGGTGTTCTTCACCAAGCGACAGCAGCGATTGGGCGACCTCATAGCCGGCACATGGGTGGTACGTACCAAGACCTACGCTTCGGAGAAGTTCAGTCTTGCAGACTACACTCCAGGTCCCGACTACAAACCTGTCTATCCTAAGGCTGCCAATCTCACTCCACAGCAAGCCACCCTCATCGCTGAGGTGCTTGGCAATATCAACAACGCAGAGGTAAGCAGGGCATCCTCTTCCTTCATCAGGAAACTCGAATCCATCGTGGGAGAGAATAGGGAAAAGGATATCCGCACTTACTTGATATTGGTGTTGAGAGATTATAGGTGTTTCACTTAATCGTTTCTTTCATAAACACAGCATCGAGTGTCCATGTGGCACAATCGTTGGTCCAGATTTGTGGCTTGGTGGTTTTGTTGTTTGGTAGAGGCATGTTGTTGAGCAAATCGTTCCAAGCCTCCTGCTTCTTTTTCTCGTCTCCAAGTCGCCAACCAGCATAGGCTGAGAGTCGTGGCACGAGGAACTTATTGCGACTTATTCGCAAAGCCTCCTGCTTGTATAACTTTGCGTGTTCCAACCATTTCTCGTAGAATGCAGGATGAGGAATGGATGTCTCCATCTCGTTTACAAGTTCAAAACCGCCCATGATGGTCATGAGGTGGTTAGTGTTCAGGATAGTCGAATCACATTCATTAGTGATTACTCCCGTTGCAGGGTAGTAGCCCAATGCCTTTGGACCCTCGAAGAAACCGTGAGGAAAGGCTGCGATAGAGTTCATTCCAGCCTCTATCTTGCCGAGATACTTCTTGTCCCTTCTCTCATATTCCGTAAACCAATTACTTACATATCCCAGCCAGTCGGGACCTAACCTCAGTCGTGCTGGAGCAGTACAAGGATACTGTTCTCGTGGCTGAGCAAGTCGCATAGGGTCCAGCGTGTAGAGCAGAGTGTCCGAATCCACCACCTCATCCAGAATGTCACCAATGCGTTCGTCTCCACCTGTGAGGTAATAGTAGAACCTGTTCCACCAAGCCTCACTAATTCGCGACTCCTTCGCTCCGCATCCCCAGTGAAGCACATTGTGACGGCTGCCCAATCCTGCATGAGGACCGATGTGGTATGTGTCCACCTCACTGCAATGGCGAGTCATGGCTTCAGCCATTCGCCACACCTTAGGGTCACCAGTGCGGAGGAACTGATACCAGAACATGGTTGGTGTGCCAAGTTCGGTATTGTCCCAAGCAAAACCGCCCACATCGTATCGCCACTCATCACGACTTGCATCATAGGCATGCATCACATCGCCATAGTTGAAGAATCCGTACCAACCATTGCGTTCTATCTCCTTCTCGTAGAACGACATGATGTCGGAAAGAGTGCTTTCTATCAACGAATCGCGAGAGTTCTCAACCGTAGGCAACGACCAGATTCCGAATGCACGTTTGCGATGCAGATATTCGGGTGTGCAGCAAAAGCCCCCCTCGTTCCCCCCAAGGGGGGATGAAGGCTGCGCTTGGCTATCACTCCCCCTTGGGGGAGCAGGGAGGGGGCTCTCTATCCAAATCTCACTTGTCCTTCCTATTCCCCAAGCAGTACTCATGCCAGGTTGCACATCTTCGTATGCAGCCTCAAGGGTGTGAGGAATAGTGTCGTAATGCTCAAAACTATATGGTTCTGCTTCTGGAGAATAGAGACTGATAGTCACGATAGCAGTATCGCTGCGAGCATTATCCACCTGAAGTGTAGAAGGAAAACTCTGCCAGAAGTCCTTCAAGCGGAAGGTGGTGCTTGAAACGCTGTCGCCGATAGTCACCTGTCCGTTATGGCGAGTGCCTTCGTAAGTACCTATCCAGGGCGAATCCTTTGTGGCACGCTTCCTTATGGAGTAGCCATTAGCAGAGAGTTGCGAAAGGCGGAATCCATCCCATTTCGCTATGTTCTGAATCATCTTTTGGGTAGTGGCATCATTCTTCTCAAGGTCGATATTTCTGCGAGCCACGAGAGGTTGAACCGACATGGTCTTGTTGTCGTAAAACTGCACATATCGCTCATACTCTTTTCCATGCATTGGCACCTTGAAATGGATGCTCAGTTCCTTGAGTCCTTCTTTGTTCAACGCACTATCCACCAGCAGAGTATGCACCATCTTCTTCATGTCGAAACAATTGTAAGTGCGGATGATGAAGTTCCTGCCAGTATATTTTTTCACCTTCCGAATATCATCGGAAAACTCTTCAGAGCAAGAAAGCACAGGCTGCACTCTATTGTTTACTGTCACATAGAAAGGGGGAATCTCATCGGGCTCCAGCTTGTAAATGTATTTCAATTTCAATCCCTTTTCCTTGTATATGAGCAATGTGTCGCAATCATTCTTGACTGGCACACAGAAAGCCTGCCACTTAGCACTTCCATCGGGCCACGAAGCAAGTCTCCATGTGGAATGTGCATATACCGTCTGGTCTGTTCCCTTTACCGTAAAATCATCATCATATTTCTCGCCTTTATCAAAAGGAACACCAAATGTTACGACACAATTCCCGTTGTTTTTTCTTCCGCTGATATTCCTTACCAATATAGGTTCCGCATCAGGATTCTTGCACTCATACTTAAACCCTCTCATCTGGGCGTGGGATAGGGTGGTGCGAAAACCGAAATAACCACTCTTCAATGGTTGAGGGTCAACATAATCAAACAGCAGTTCACCGTTGATGAAATATCTGAACCTTCCATCCTTCACCTCAATCCTCACCTTGTTCCAGTGGTCTGCCTTAAGCAGATGTGCTGCATCCGTATATTCCTTTAATATAATAGGACGGTACTTTGCTTCCTCCACACCACGCACATCACCCGTGTATCTGCGAAAGCGAGAAGTGGTGTTCCAGTTGCCTCCATATCCCACATAATACATCTTCAGGGCATAGTTGTTCACGAACTTACCACCATAACCTCCACATTTGTCAGCATAGACAAAACAGTTCATGTCCGAAACACGGAGTTCGCCCTTATCATCTCTGTATTTCTTGTCTTTAATGATTCGTGCCTCATACTCAATGACCACATTTCCCTCCATCAGGTTCTTGTTCCATAGGGTTAGTCCTTTCGGAGCATCGATGTAGCATGTTTCGCCCTTCCAACTCACTGTTCCGAGTCCGTCTTCAGCCTCCACAGTCCATTCTTCACTCTGTGCATGTGCAAAAAGCGGAATGAATGATAAAAGTATAAATGAGATAGCAGTTTTTAGCATATAATGTATTATTTTTTGACAAAAGTACAAAATAATAGCCTTCACGCTATCACATTTCGAAAGTTTTTACTAATTTTGCCTCAAAATAATAAAATAACAATTAAAAATATGGCAGATTTAGATTGGTCTAACCTTGGATTTGGTTATCGCAAGACAGACTACAATGTACGCTGTTACTATCGTGACGGCAAGTGGGGCGAAATAGAAGTTTGCTCCGAAGAGACAATCCCAATGCACATGGCGGCTACATGCCTCCACTATGGTCAGGAAGCATTTGAAGGACTCAAGGCATACCGCTGTCCTGATGGCAAGGTACGCGTGTTCCGTACAGATGAAAATGCTGCTCGTCTTCAATCTACATGTCGTGGCATCCTCATGCCAGAACTCCCAACAGAGAAGTTCAACGAGATGGTAGATAAGGTTGTTCGCCTCAATGAGCGTTTCATCCCACCATACGAGTCGGGTGCTACACTCTATGTTCGTCCACTCCTCATCGGTACAAGTGCACAGGTTGGTGTTCACCCATCAGACGAATACCTCTTCATGATTTTCGTTACTCCAGTAGGTCCATACTTCAAGGGAGGATTCTTCGCTAACCCATACGTTATCATTCGCGACTTCGACCGTTCTGCACCTCTCGGTACAGGTATCTACAAGGTTGGTGGTAACTATGCAGCATCTCTTCAGGCTAACCAGAAGGCACACGAGATGGGTTATGCTTGTGAGTTCTACCTCGATGCAAAGGAAAAGAAGTACATCGACGAGGCTGGTGCAGCCAACTTCTTCGGTATCAAGGACAACACATATATCACTCCAAAGTCAACATCTATCCTTCCTTCTATCACAAACAAGTCGCTCATGCAGCTTGCTGAAGACCTCGGCATGAAGGTTGAGCGTCGCCAGATTGAAGAAGACGAACTCGCTACATTCGAGGAGGCAGGTGCTTGCGGTACTGCTGCCGTTATCTCTCCAATTAATATGATTCAAGACCGTGAGACAGGTACTGAATATGTTATTGCAAAAGACGGTAAACCAGGACCTTGGAGCATCAAAATGCGCGAAATGTTGATGGGAATTCAATATGGTGAAATCGAAGACAAACACAATTGGTGCACCATTATTAACTGTTAACATTTTTTAACTTTTCGAGGATTTTTTATACTTGGCAATTCAAAAAATTGTAGTAATATTGCCGCGTCAAATTAAAACACAAACAAACAATTAAAAAAGAAAGAAAATGAAAAAATTATTTGCTATTTTAGCAGTTGTTGCTTTTGTATTCGCAGCATGTGGTCCAAAAGAAAACGCTGAAGCTGAAAACGTTGATTCAACAGCAGCAG
>CALBJW010000176.1 GCA_937893145.1 uncultured Prevotellaceae bacterium
CATAGGCAGCAAGGAGTGCGATACCCCATGCACCGCCTTCACCAGCTGTTGACATGCAAGAGATAGGTGAGTTGAGGGCTGCAGCAAGCATCTTCTGACCTACTACTGGTGTAGTGAAGTAACCGCCGTGACCTGTGATGCGATCAACCTTCACGTTCTCTTCCTTGAAGAGGATATCGTTACCGAGCTTGAGTACGCCGATTGCACCGTAGAGGTGAGCACGCATGAAGTTTGCAAGAGTGAACTTGTCATTTGCAGAACGTACAACGAGTGGACGACCATCCATAAGACCAGTTACAGGTTCACCAGAGATGTAGTTGTATGATACAAGACCACCACAATCAGGATCACCCTTAGCAGCTGTATTGAAGAGGTTTACATAGAGGTTGTTCATGTCAACAGGCATTCCCATGAGTTCCTGGAATTCCTTGAAGATCTTAACCCATGCGTTGATGTCTGAAGTACAGTTGTTACAGTGTACCATAGCAACGAGTGAACCGTCTGGTGTAGTAACCATATCAAGCATTTCGTAAGGCTTAGAAAGTTCCTTCTCAAGTACAATCATAGAGAATGATGAAGTACCTGCAGAAACATTACCTGTGCGCTGCTTAACAGCATTTGTTGCAACCATACCTGTACCAGCATCACCTTCTGGAGGACAGATTGGACAACCTGGCTTCAAGTGACCTGAGATATCAAGACGCTCAGCACCGTGTGGTGTAAGTGTACCAGCTTCTTCACCTGCATTAAGGCTTTCTGGAAGGATGTCAAGAAGCTTCCAGTCGTAACCCTTAGGCGCGATGAGTTCGTCGAACTTACGAACCATCTCAGCATCATAAGTCTTAGTCTTTGGATCTACAGGAATCATACCTGAAGCATCACCAACACCAAGAACCTTGCGACCAGTGAGACGCCAGTGGATGTAACCAGCGAGGGTAGTGAGGTATGTGATTTCCTTTACATGTTCATCACCATTGAGGATGCACTGATAAAGGTGTGAGATAGACCAACGAAGTGGAATGTTATAGTTGAAGAGCTTAGAAAGTTCTGCAGCTGCAGGACCAGTGTTAGTGTTACGCCATGTGCGGAAAGGAACAAGAATCTTTTCGTCCTTACCGAATGCCATGTAACCGTGCATCATTGCAGAAATACCAATTGCTGCAAGATTCTCGATTTCACAATCGTACTGTGCAACAACATTCTTGCGAAGGTCTGCATAACAGTCCTGAAGACCATACCAAATGCGGTCGATAGCGTATGTCCAGAGTCCATCAACTAACTGATTCTCCCAAGTGTGGCTACCAGAAGCGATTGGGTTGTTCTCTTCATCGATGAGAACAGCCTTAATACGAGTAGAGCCGAACTCAATACCGAGAACTGCTTTACCTGATGTGATTATTTCTTTTGCTGTCATTTCTTGTTACTGGAATAAAAGCGGAATGGAATGCAGAAAAGGATTAGCCTTTTCCACATTCCTATTTCCTATTTATTATTACATAAGTGCCTTGTTAAGCATGTAGTAAACTTCGTTGTTGCGAAGCTGCTGCTTGAAGCCGCTGATAGTAGTGTCCTTGTTGATGCCGATGAATTCGATACCAACCATTTCAGCGAAGTCTTCCCAGTACTCTGCAGTGATGTCGTATGAGAAAGCAGAGTGGTGAGTACCACCAGCGAGAATCCATGCACCTGCACCGATTTCGAATGTTGGAAGTGGAACCCAGAGAGCAGAAGCTACAGGTAGCTTTGGCATTGGCTTTGGTTCGATACATTCAACATCAGAAGTGATGAGACGGAAACGGTTACCGAGGTCAACGATAGTAGCCTTGCAACCAGCACCAGTCTTAGATGTGAACACGAGACGTGCAGTTTCCTGCTTACGGATACCGATACCGAGGTGGTGAACCTCAAGCTTTGGCTTATCAGAAGCGATGAGTGGAGTAACCTCAAGCATGTGAGACTGGAGTGAAGAAGTCTGGTTTGCATCGAAGTTGAGAGTGTAGTCCTCAAGGAATGAACAACCCTTTGGAAGACCCTGGTTCATGATCCAGATTGAACGGTAGAGACATGCAGTCTTCCAGTCACCTTCAGCACCGAAACCAATACCTTCAGCCATGAGACGCTGTGAAGCGAGACCTGGAATCTGGTCGAAGCCACAGAAGTCTGGAGCATCGATATCTGCATCACCGAGGTCATCGAAGTTAGTTGTGAATGCAGTAGCGCCTTCATCCTCAAGAACTCGACGGATAGCGATTTCAGCCTTAGCAGCGTTCTTAACCTTCTGCCAGTAAACTTCCTCACCACACTCATCAATCTTGATAGTGTAGAGCTGCTTGTATTCTTCAACGAGAGCATCAGCTTCTACATCAGTAACCTTCTTGAAGTAGTCCATGAGTGAAGATACTGGATAGTAGTCAACATGGTAGCCAAGACGCTGTTCGAATTCTACACGGTCACCATCAGTAACGGCAACATTGTTCATGTTCATACCGAACATAAGACAACGAACATCGTGAGCATCTGCAACTGCTGCAGCAACGCGTGCCCAGATAGCGATCTTCTTCTGTGCTTCTTCGCTCTTCCAGTAACCAACAACAACCTTGCGTGGGATACGCATACGAGTGCAGATGTGACCGTATTCGATATCACCGTGAGCAGACTGGTTGAGGTTCATGAAGTCCATATCCATTGTATCCCAAGGAATTTCAGCATTGTACTGAGTGTGGAAGTGGAGGAGAGGCTTCTTAAGTCTCTGAAGACCCTTAATCCACATCTTAGCTGGAGAGAATGTGTGCATCCAAGTGATGATACCAGCACACTTCTTATCGTTATTTGCTGCGAGCATAACTTCTTCAACTTCCTTTGAAGAGTTAGCTGTACCCTTATATACTACCTTGATAGGAATGAGACCACCTGCGTTAAGGCCTTCTACCATTTCCTTAGAGTGTGCATCAACTGCTACAACTGCGTCGCCTCCGTAAAGAAGCTGTGCTCCAGTTACCCACCAGAGTTCAAGATTTTCAAATGCTTTCATAATGTTTTGTTTAGTTTTAGTTATTTATGTTAGTAAATATGATTATTAATGCTTCTGTCCTTTCTGTCCGTAATATGCGTTTGGACCATGCTTACGGTTGTAGTGCTTTTCTACAAGAAGTGGATTCATTGTTGTAAGTGGATTTACACTATAGCTGATAAATGCCATCTTAGCAACCTGTTCCATAACCTTTGCGTTGTAAACAGCATTGTCTGGAGAAGTACCCCATGAGAATGGACCATGATTCTTAACAAGAACAGCAGGAGTGTGGTCTGGGTTAATCTTACGAATGTTGAGGATTTCATCAACGATTACATTACCTGTTTCAAGCTCGTATTCGCCTTCAACCTCTTCCTTAGTCATATCACGAGTACAAGGGATTGCCTTGTAGAAATAGTCTGCATGAGTAGTACCGATGTTAGGAATGTCCTGACCAGCCTGAGCAAATGCAGTTGCGTAAGTAGAGTGAGTGTGAACAACGCCCTGAATATTAGGGAATGCACGATAAAGTACGAGGTGAGTTGGAGTATCTGAAGATGGATTGAGGTCACCTTCTACAACCTTACCTGTATTAAGATCAACAACAACCATGTCAGATGCCTTCATGTCATCATAGCTAACGCCTGATGGCTTGATTACTACAAGACCCTTTTCACGGTCGATACCAGAAACGTTACCCCAAGTGAAGATAACAAGTCCCTGCTTAACAAGGTCAAGATTTGCCTTGAATACTTTTTCTTTAAGTTCTTCTAACATAATGAATTGTTATTTTATAATATTAATTTATAAGTCTTATATATTGTTGCACAGAGGTTGTGCAGAATAATCATTTTTAGTGTACTATTGAATAGTAAAGAAAAGTCCCGTCACTCAAAGCCTGACAGCATAGCTTTAGTCATTGTTAATGTCGTTGATGATTGCCTGTGCGTTTTCAAGGTCTTCATCATTAATCATCACATCAACGCCAGTCAAATCACTGATAAGAGCACCATAAATGAAATTGAATGTCTCATTTTTAAGATAACACTTGATACCTTCACTCTCAAGTCTTCCTTTGATTACATTTGCTTCAAAACTTGTATTGCAAGTTATAAGTTTTACAGAGCTCATATATTATATATAATGTATTATTTAATTATTAAAGTTCTACGTGACTGAACTTGCCAGTCACATAGAACCTTTATATAGTTTAGAAGAAGTAGTAGTAGAATGAACCACACATAGCGCATACGAGGAGTGTACCAACGATATCCCATACATTCCAGCTGCTTGCAATCTGCTTCTTGAAATCACTTGTGAATGTGATAGCAGCAACCTGCTCAGCAGATGGCTTAGGAGTTACCATTGAAACTACACACATGAAGACGAGAAGGAATACGAGCAACCAGCACTCGAATACAAGCCAGTTAGTCTGCCAGAACCATGTTGTATTTTCCCAGAATGCACCTTCCATTGTAGCCTTACCAGTATCTGTGATGACATTGGTTAAGAGGCGAAGCATACCGATACCGAAACCGAGGATCATTGTCCATTCACCAGACTTTGGAGTAATCCACTTGAAGAAAATACCCATTGCGAATACAGCACACATTGCAGGAGCAAGAAGTGACTGAATACCCTGGAGATAATTATAAAGTGTATCCATCTTCATCATTACAGGCAACCATGCGAAACCGAGAACAACTACTACAACAGTAGCGATACGACCCCAAAGCACATAGTGCTCTTCTGTCTTACCAGGAACGAGTGGCTTGTAGAAGTCTTCAACAAAGAGAGTAGCACATGAGTTGAAGAATGCTGCAAGTGAAGCAACGAGTGCACATACGAAACCGATAGTTACAATACCCTTAACACCTGCAGGGAGGATGTATTGAACCATGCGAGCGAATGCAGCATCAGTGAAAAGTTCACCAGTCTTAGGGTCGGTACCCATTTCAAAACCACCAATATGATTCTGCTGCAAAGCAATTGCAATCATACCAGGAATAAGGAACATGAATACTGGGAGACACTTGAAGAAACCTGCAGCAATTGTACCACGACGAGCACGCTTCATTACTTCTTCATTACTTTCGCCAGGAACCTGACCAAGTACACGCTGTACGATGTGCTGGTCAGTACACCAGTACCAGAAACCGATGATAGAAGCACCGAGGAATACTACGAAACCAGGATATTCCTTATACATGCCATCACCTTCTTCCCAGTGGAACATGTGAGTTGTACCATAGCCGTTATTGAGCTTAGAACAGTAATCCATCATGTTAGACCAACCTGCTGCAATACCCTGCCCCTGACCTAAAGCAGAGAGACCGAGGAAGAGTACGAGGAAAGATCCAATAATAAGAATAGGTGTCTGGATAGTGGAAAGTGTCATAACACCCTTCATACCACCGAATACTGTGAAGATAGCTGTTATAACAATCAAACCAGTTGCACCATACCAGAATGGGATACCAAGAAGGATTTCAAAGAATATACCACCAGTTAAAGCAGTTACAGATACCTTTGTGAGAATGTATGCAACGAGAG
Source organism: uncultured Prevotellaceae bacterium (assembly GCA_937893145.1). Taxonomy (GTDB): domain Bacteria; phylum Bacteroidota; class Bacteroidia; order Bacteroidales; family Bacteroidaceae; genus Minthosoma. The sequence goes on from CALBJW010000176.1 coordinate 5,564, forward strand.
TAATGATTGAAAGCCAAGAACCCGTTGCCTTTGTGTAACGGAACTTGAGGAAGTCTGGCATTGTAATGATCTTACCCATCTTAACGATAAGGAACTGATAGAATGGAACGAAGAGCCAACCGAGGATGAGAATCATCCAACCCTGAAGCTCCCAGTGTGCCATACCTACACCTGATTTAGCACCAGTACCTGCGAGACCAACGAGGTGCTCTGAGCCGATGTTAGCGGCGAAGATTGCCATACCAATTACATACCAAGGCTCACCCTTACCAAAAAGATAAGCGGAAGAATCTTCACCTTCCTGTGCCTTCTTGTCCTTTACAATTGCTCTCCAGATAGCCCAAATAACGCCGAGAATACCAACGCCAAGAACGACCCAGTCAAGCCAAATGAATTCATGTGATGACCAATTCATAGATTTTTGATTATTAGTGTTATTAAATGATTTTGTTTATTCTTTACTTTTCTACAGAGAAAGCATACTTACAATATGAGTGGTATGGCTTTTCTGGTGAGATGAATGGGTTGCACTGTTCCCAACCTGGCATATTGTACTTGTTTGGTGAGTCAGGATATTTCTGTGATTCAAGACAGATTGCACAATGCTTCTGATACATGATGCCACCCTTACCTGGACGAGTACCATCCTGGAAGTTACCAGTGTAGCACTGGATACCTGGTTCGTTAGTGTAAACCTCAAGCTT
>CALBJW010000177.1 GCA_937893145.1 uncultured Prevotellaceae bacterium
CTATACATACGCAACCCTCACAGCTCGCGCTCTTGGAGCAATCCATCATGCAACAGCTCGCTCAGGTATAGGCGTTTATCGTGGCTACAATGGTCCTCGTACTGGTGATGCAGTAAACATGAATACAGAGTACACTCACACCCTTCTTTATGACAGGAGTGAGGAGTGGGACTTCTCTCGTTTCCAGCCACAGCTCGTTTGCATCAATCTCGGAACAAACGACACATCAACAACAGGTGCAGACCCAGAACTCTTGAAGCAGGGTTATGTGAACCTCGTAAAGCAGGTTCGTCAGCACAATCCAAATGCCAAGATTGTTCTTCTCTGTGGTAGCATGATGACAGGCGACCAGCTCGCCTCAGCCAAGTCTGCAATGGACAAGGCTGTAGCAGAACTCAAGCAGGGTGGTGAGAAGGAACTCTACCAGTTCGACTTCACCCCCCACGATGGTTCCCTCAAGTACGGTGCCGACTACCACCCAAGCTACTGGCAGCACCAGAAGATGGCAGCCGAATTAACCGGCTATCTACGCACCTTGATGAATTGGTTCTAACTCTAATTCCTAAAATAATTCAGAACTACCAATTATGAATTATGCATTATGAATTATGAATTAATAATTGTGAATTCTGAATTACTAATTATGAATTATGAATTAATAATTATGAATTAATCAAATGTTAATCTACAATACAACTTATCAAGTGGAGAGTGCTGAGGCAGAGCATCTTGTCATCTATCTCCATGAGGTCTTCCTCCCCGCAGCACAGGCAAGTGGTGAGGTCAAGAACCCGCACCTCCGCCGTATCCTATCGCATCAGGACCCTGATTCCGAGTGCTTCTCCCTCCAGTTCGAGGTCGAGAGTTCGGCAATCCTCCACAAGTGGTACACATCCGTAGGCAACAAACTCAACGAAGAGATGCTGAAGATGTTCAAGGATAAGGTTGTCGGTTTCCCAACCCTTATGGAAGAAATCTTTTGACATTGAACCATCCATGGTGGAAGTGGAATTCATAAAAAACGTCGAAATTTTTGTTTTTATCATACACTACATACACTAATTTGTGCTGATATGATGCACAGATGAATGAGAAGTGTTACATCTTTGCGTAAAATATTAGTGTTCTTATAGGGCGTGCCACACTGTGGCAAGGCTTTGCCAGTACTTTGGCAAAGTTTTGCCAGATAGTGGCAAAGTTTTGCATGGTATGTATGAGGATGCATTTCTTCGTACATTTACTGCATCACTTCCAGTTCTTGCGAGGATGTATGTTGGTTATCCGTGGTAGTGTATGTAGTGTATGATAAAAACAAAAATTTCGATGTTTTTATGCTTATTATTTTTTATTCATTCCATTTATTTGTTATTTTGCATAAGTATCCGTATCTTTGCAAATTAAAATGAATGATAGGATTATGGCAGAGATACATATAGATAGGAAAAAGGCGGTCGAGGCTTACGCGCAGATGAGTCCGATTGCGTTTATCACATACATTACAGACTATTATCTTGCGGAACTTGGTGGGGCTTTGACTGCGGAGAACATGGGATGGCTCAACTCGCATCAGCATACGCTGCTGGCATACCGATATGTGCTTGACGAGGTGATGGAGGGCGGTTTTATCCAACTCATAGAGAATGGGTATGCTCCTTATGTGCTGGAGGGTCCGTTCCCTGTGTTGTTGAAGAAGTTGTGGGGTAGAAAGAAACTGTCGAAGTTCATGTTTGATGTGTATCATGAATACAAGGAACATATCGATGACTTCCAGAAGGAGAAGACGGAAGAGGAGTTCATGGCAATGTATGAGGAACTTGAAAAGCTAAATGACTTTGGTGATGACTTCCTCGATGACTTCCAGGAGGAGGAATCGCCTGAGATTGCAAAGATTGTGGTGGAGAATATGGAGTTGTTTTAGGCCCCCCGCCCCCGAAGGGGGAGGGCATGCGCAGAGTGGTTATTAAAACACTTAAAGACTTAAGAACTGAAATTACCTGATGGCAAAGAAGAAAGATATAAAGCAGGGTGCGGTAAATATCAAGAACAAGCGTGCATCCTTCGATTACGAATTTATAGATACATATACGGCGGGCATTGTGCTTACGGGTACTGAGATAAAGAGTATTCGTGCGGGTAAGGCTTCGCTGGTGGATACATATTGCTATTTCATCAATGGCGAACTCTGGCTGAAGAATATGTATGTGGCTCTCTATATGGAGGGTTCGTACAATAACCATACTGAGCGCAGAGAACGCAAACTCCTGCTCAACAAGAAGGAGCTTCGCAACCTTGAGGAGGACACTAAGGCACCTGGTTTCACTATCGTGCCTGTTCGCATCTTCATAAACGAGAAGGGACTGGCTAAGGTTGCTATCGCCCTTGCACGAGGTAAGAAGGAGTATGACAAGCGACAGAGCCTGAAGGAGAAGGAAGATAAGAGGATGATGGATATGGCTATGAAAAGAAAATAGACCCACCCCCAGCCCCTCCCATTAAAAGGGAGGGGAGTAGAATGTGGGACAAGCGCAGTAGGACTTGTTGTTAGGATAAACATGAAAGAATATGACAAAGATAGTAGAAAAAGATAATGGTGCGAAGCCATCCCTCGCCTTAACAGGAGAGGTGTTGAGGGAGAGAGTTCTCATTCTTGATGGTGCGATGGGTACCATGATTCAGTCGTACGGGCTGAAGGAAGATGATTTTCGAGGTGAGGAGTTCAGGGATGTGGTTGGGCAGATGGCTGGCAACAATGACATTCTCAATATCACTCGTCCTGATGTCATCAGGGACATTCATCGCCGTTACCTTGAGGCTGGTGCAGACATCATAACAGCAAATACATTCTCGAGCCAACGCGTATCGATGGCTGACTATAATGTGCAGGATTATGTTCGTGACATCAATCTTGCAGGTTGTCGCATTGCTCGTGAGGTGGCTGATGAATACACAGCAAAGAACCCTTCAAAACCTCGTTTTGTGTTGGGTGATGTGGGACCAACAAACAAGGCACTCTCTATATCGCCAGATGTGAATAATCCTGCTCTCCGCAGTCTTACCTTCGATGAACTGGTAGAGGCATACGTGGAACAGATGGAGGCACTTATCGAGGGTGGGGTAGATGCTCTGCTTATCGAGACTATCTTCGACACACTCAACTGTAAGGCTGCTATCTTTGCTGCTGAGAAAGCCTTTGAAAACAAGGGAAAGAGACTACCTCTCATGCTCTCGGTCACTGTGAGTGATGTGGCAGGTCGCACCCTTTCAGGTCAGACTCTCGAAGCATTCCTCGCGAGTGTGCAGCACGCAGACATCTTGTCCGTTGGTCTCAACTGTTCTTTCGGAGCAAGACAACTCAAGAAGTTCGTGAAACTACTTGCAGAAAAGGCTCCTTACTACATCTCGGCTCATCCAAATGCTGGTCTGCCAAACTCGCTCGGACTCTACGACGAGACACCAGAGCACATGGCAGAACAAGTGAAGGAATATGTGGATGAAGGACTCGTGAACATCATCGGAGGATGTTGCGGTACAACAGATGAATTTATCGCTAAGTATGCAGATATAGTTCGTGATGCCAAGCCACACATTCCTGTCGAAAAGCCTAACACACTTCATCTCTCAGGACTTGAACTGCTCGAACTCACTCCTGAGATGCGCTTTGTCAATGTGGGTGAGCGATGCAATGTGGCTGGTTCGCGCAAGTTCCTCCGTCTCATCAATGAAAAGAATTATGACGAGGCACTCTCCATAGCCCGCAAGCAGGTTGAGGATGGTGCTCTCGTACTCGATATAAATATGGATGATGGTCTTCTGGATGCAAAGGCAGAGATGACCACATTCGTAAACCTCATCATGTCCGACCCAGACATCTCGCGCGTTCCACTCATGATAGACTCTTCCGACTGGGAGGTGATTCGTGCAGGACTCAAGTGTGTGCAGGGCAAGTGTATTGTGAACTCAATATCACTCAAGGAGGGTGAAGAGAAGTTCATTGCTCATGCAAAGGAAATCAAGAGCATGGGTGCAGCAACTGTTGTCATGGCATTCGACGAACAAGGTCAGGCAACAACCTACGAGCGCAAGATAGAGATATGCGAGCGTGCTTATCGCATCCTTGTCGATGAGGTAGGTTTCAATCCTCTCGACATCATCTTCGACCCAAATGTGCTTGCTGTGGCAACAGGAATGGAGGAGCATAACAACTATGCACTCGACTTCATCCGTGCTACGGAATGGATTCGCAAAAACCTTCCTGGAGCGCATGTGTCGGGTGGTATGTCAAACCTTTCGTTCTCCTTCCGTGGCAACAATTATATCCGTGAGGCGATGCATGCCGTGTTCCTCTATCACACCATAGAGAAGGGACAGGATATGGGTATCGTAAATCCAGCCACTCAGGTCATCTACAGCGATATTCCTGCCGATGTGCTGAAGGCAATAGACGATGTGCTTCTCAATACGGATGAGGGAGCGACAGAACGACTCATCGAGGTGGCAGACCGCATCAAGGCTCAGAAGGAAGCGGAAAAGGCTGCCGCACAGAGTGGTCAACCTATTGCTTCTACTTCAGCAGACAACTGGCGAATAAAGTCGCTTGATGAGCGTCTGCAACATTCACTCGTGAAGGGCATCTCGGACTATCTCGATGCTGACCTCAACGAAGCACTGCAGCAGTATGACAATCCTGTGCAAATCATTGAAGGACCACTCATGTCGGCAATGAACAAGGTTGGTGAACTGTTTGGTTCGGGTAAGATGTTCCTTCCTCAAGTGGTCAAGACTGCGCGCACCATGAAGAAGGCTGTAGCAATCCTTCAGCCACATATCGAGGCATCACGCAGCGAGGGTGCAAAGAAGGCGGGCAAGGTGCTTCTTGCAACAGTAAAGGGTGATGTGCATGACATCGGAAAGAACATCGTGAGCGTAATACTTGCATGCAATAACTACGAAATCATCGACCTTGGCGTTATGGTGCCTACCGAAGATATTGTCAATCGTGCAATAGAAGAAAAAGTTGACATCATCGGACTCTCAGGACTCATCACTCCTTCGCTTGAAGAGATGGTTGCGGTAGCGCGTATGCTCGAACAGCGTGGGGTGAACATCCCAATCATGATTGGTGGTGCCACAACAAGCGAACTGCACACAGCCCTCAAGATAGCGCCTGTGTATTCGGGTCCTGTGCTTTGGATGAAGGATGCTGCTCAGAATGTTCTGGCTTCGGCTCGCATACTCAACACATCAACTTATGATGATTATGTAGCAGAACTTGAAGGACGATACGACACTCTTCGTGCGGAACGCGAAACAGAGCGAACAGACGACATTCTTCCTCTCGAAGAGGCACGTAAGCGCAAGCCTAATTTATTCTAAATTCTAACAAATTTTGAAGGTGGAATGACCACCTGTCAACATACAGTTATGTATCGTAATATCGCAGTTCTTTTGGTACTGCTCCTTTATATTTTGCCAGCGTCTGCACAGGAAGAACCGAAGCGTTCCTTCTGGTCGCATGGCGTTGGTAAACTGCTGAAAAAGGCTGACGACCTTGTGGCACGAATGCAGGAGGAAGGTGTTGATACGGCATATATCCGAAAGCCAGAGCGCGACCGCATGTGGTACCTCGGTTATTACTGGTATTTCCAACAGCATGACATGACCTTCCCAATCAACATCAACGATGCTGATGTGCCATATCCGCAGGAGTGCATGCCTTCAAATATGGAAGAGAAGAAGTATGTGAAGGCTGACATGCACACGTATCAGAGTGAAGCAGAACTGGGAATAGACTGGCGTGGTATAAGTCTTGAACTTCCTATTCCTATTCGTAACAAGTACAGTCTTTCGCTCGGACTTGCCAAGACTGGTTCGGTGTGGGGGGCTCGCCTTCGATACAAAAGCATCAACCGCATGGAGGGAGTCCTTGATGATGCCTATAACCAGGCGATGCAACAGTGGCAAACCAATATACTTGATGGCACAAACAGTCCTGCTGTAACGGAACCTTCTACCATTCCTGCAGGTCGGTTGGGACTGAAGATACTCTATGCAGAAGGATATTATGTGTTCAACAATCGCAGGTTCTCCCTTGCTGCAGGTCTTTATGGCGACATGATTCAGAAGAGGAGTGCTGGTAGTCTGTTTATCATGGCTAATTATTATCAGAGTCAGTTCTCGGCAAATAACCTTTTCAACTACGAGAATGATGTCTTCCGCAACTGGAAAATATCTATTGGTCCGGGTTATGGCTACAACTGGTCTATGCTCAACGGAAGGATATGTTTGCACACTTCTGTCATTCCGATGATTTCCATCAAGAATCACCTTGTACACAATGGCAAGAACATCAGGAATAAGTATGCTCAACTTGCGCCATCACAGACAACGGGTTTTGCGGCGAATGTTGTGAATCCAGAGAACAGCAACTGGGAAAACTACGATTCGCACTACTATGATGCGGTGGATGATGGCAGGAGCAATTTCGTGTTCAATGGTTTTGCTCGCATTGCTCTCAGTTATAGTTTCGAGCGATTCCTCCTCAATTTTATGGTCAACTATCGCCAGTATCTGTATCGCAACAATGCTGACACGAAGATAAACAATCGCGAAGTTGATGGGCAAGTAAATATCGGATACCGATTTTAAGATGGTCGGTGATATAACAAAAGAAGTAGAACCTGAGGTCCTACTTCTTTCTGTTTTGTATGGGGTTTGATGTTACTTGTTTTCCATGAAGCGATTGCCGTGCTTAACGATGATGTCCTGATTGTTGTTGTCGTCCATCTTTGGAGCAACGACTGTTGAGTCTGTTACGTTTGCACGAGTCTTAGCCCAGTAAGGATAGCCGTTGTAGATGTAGCCATCATTGTAGCCATAGTAGTAGTCGTAGTTGCCGTATCCACCGTTGTAGTAGCCCCAGTTGAAGTTGCGATACTTGTCGAGCTGGAAGTAAGTGTCGCTACCCTGGAAGAAACCATCGAAGGTGTATGGAGTCATGCGATAGTTGTAGATTACTGCGTTGAGCTGGCTGTTGTATGGATAGTCGAGGTAGATGACACCGTTGCGGACAGTCCAGTTGAAGCGGTAGTATTCGTATGTGATAGGACCACGAGCGTAGCAGTCGTACTGCTCTGCCCATCCACGGTTGAAACCTGTCTGGTGGAACTCAATGATTGAATATGATGATTCCCACTGGTAACCATACTTGTCCACGAAGTACATGCCAAAATATCCCTTCCACTCTCCATCAAGAGTTCTTGATTCTTCAACATCAGGATCGTATTCAAATACACATGAAGTGAAAGTGAATCCTACAGTTATGAATGCTACGAGGGCGAGTGCCCAATACTTAATCTTTTTCATACCTTTATAATTTTATTTGTTCGACATCTTTTTGTTATCTGGTGCAAAGGTATTCCAAAAAAATAAATAAAGCAAAGGGAAAATACTTTTTTTACGAGTATTTTCCCTAAACCGAATAGAAAAATTATATTTTCTTTGCCTCTTCCCAGTATTCATCCATTTGGGCAAGAGTCATGTCCTTGAGTGCTATGCCCTGTTCCTTTGCTTTTGCTTCCACATAATTGAAGCGCTTGATGAACTTCTGGTTTGTGTGTTCGAGAGCGTTGTCAGGATTGATTTTGTAAAGTCGTGCAGCATTGATGAGACTGAACATCACATCACCAAATTCGCGTGTAGCCTTGTCTTTTGCTGATGCCTTCTGCTCTTCGGTTTCGGCGTTGTTGTAAAGTGTCTCCACTTCTTCCTCAAACTCGTTGATTTCTTCCTTCACCTTCTTCCACACATCACGACGTTCTTCCCAATCAAAACCAACATTGCGAGCCTTGTCCTGAATGCGGTATGCCTTCACAAGCGATGGAAGAGCATCGGGAACACCACTGAGTACGGTCTTGTTTCCGTCCTTCTCCTTGAGTTTTATTTGTTCCCATGTCTGGACCACCTCACCAGCGCTATTCGCTACCGCATCACCATAGACATGAGGATGGCGGAAGATGAGTTTGTCGCAAAGTTTGTTGCACACATCAGCCACATCAAACTCGCCTTTCTCTTCGCCTATCTTCGAGTAGAACACGATATGGAGCAGTACATCGCCCAGTTCCTTGCAGATGTTGAGCTGGTCTTCCTTTATCAGAGCATCGCAAAGTTCGTATGTCTCTTCGATTGTATTAGGGCGCAGACTTTCGTTGGTTTGTTTGCGGTCCCAAGGACACTTCTCGCGGAGGTCGTCCATCACATCAAGCAATCTGCCGAATGCTTGCATCTTTTCTTCTTTTGTATGTGTCATTTCTATTCTTAAAATCTTTGTTCTTTATTACTTAAATTCTTTATTCCTTAAATTAAGTTTCGGAAGTAGATTTATCATCTGATTTATGCTAATATTTATCACAGATTCAAGGCCTTTAGGCCGCCTTATATAAATACTCCTAAACCTTTTGTGCGAGATTTATCATTAGATTTATGCTTCGATTTAAATCTGAACGAATAAATCTATTATAAATCATACTCTAACTTTGCAGATGATTGCGACGACAGTCGCATAAAATGAAAAAAAAGTAA